>JANMWU010000635.1:0-2985 GCA_031380785.1 Gemmatimonadaceae bacterium | reverse complement strand
ACCGGGCGATGCGCCGTGTTGTCTTCACCGGTGTACGTCAGATCGAAGCGCTCAGGCGCGGCGTAGTCGAGCTGAATTGTGCCCAGCTGCCATGCGCGACCGATCGAATCCATCACATCGAAGTCGATCTTCGGCCCATAGAATGCGCCGTCGCCGACTTTCAGTTCATACGGCAGTCGTGTGCTTTCGAGCGCACCGCGCAGCGCCGACTCGGCATTGTCCCACATTACGTCACTGCCGATCCGCTGCTCCGGCCGCGTCGCGAATTTCAGGCGCGCCGTCAGGCCAAACGTGCGGTAATAGCCAAGAATCATCGCCACCAGACGATGGACTTCGTCGGCAATCTGGTTCTCCATCAGATAGATGTGGCAATCATCCTGCTGGAACTGGCGCACGCGCGTCAGCCCCGACAGTGCGCCGGACAGTTCATTGCGATGCAGGACGTCATAGGTGCAGTATCGCAACGGCAAGTCACGATACGAATGTTTTTTCGCGCCGTACATCAGGTGATGCGATGGACAGTTCATCGGCTTCAACGACAGGTCGTGCTCTCCCGTCTCACTGTCGAGCACCAGAAACATGTTCTCGCGGTATTTGCCCCAGTGTCCGGAGATCTCCCACAGTGCCTTGTTGAACAGCAGCGGTGTCTTGATTTCCTGATACCCATCACGCTGCATTTCACGCAGGTACGCCTGCAAGGAGTTGATCACCGACGTGCCGCGCTCCGTCCAGAATGCGGCGCCGGGCGAGAACGGATGAAACATGAACAGATCCAGTTCCTTGCCGAGTTTGCGATGATCGCGCTTTTTCGCTTCCTCGAGGCGGTGGAGATGCTGCTCCAGTTCATCCTTCTTCCAGAACGCCGTGCCGTAGATGCGCTGCAGTGTCTGGCGACTGGAATCGCCGCGCCAGTATGCCGCCGCCACGCTCTGCAGCTTGACGTGCTTGAGCCATCCCGTGTGCGGCACGTGCGGACCGCGACAGAGGTCAGTGAACGGACCGTCGGTGTACGTCGAAATGATCTCGTCGGGACCGAGGTCGTCGATACGTTCGAGTTTGAGTGGGTCGTCGGTGAAAATCTTCTTCGCTTCGTCGCGTGACACTTCCGCGCGCACAAACGGCAGCTTCTCGGCCATCACTTTCCGCATCTCGGCTTCGAACGCGTCGAGATCCTCTGGCGTGAACGGTGTTGCGACCTCGAAATCGTAGTAGAAGCCGTCGTCGATGGCGGGACCGAATCCGATGTGCGCGTCGGGACGCAGCCGCCTCACCGCCGTGGCGAGGATGTGCGCGGCGGAATGGCGCAGCACCGGCAGCGACTCCACGTCCTTGTCGGTGAAGACACGAATTGCACCGCTGGAGCGCAGCGGCGTCCGCAGGTCCTGAATGGCGCCGTCCACACTCACGGCGACCGCAGCATTGAGGAGTCGCTCGCCGATACTGGCGACGACGTCGGTCGGGAGCGTGCCGGCGGGCACCTCGCGCACGGCGCCATCGGGCAGGGTCAGGCGGAGCGGAGCAAACGCGTTGTCAGGCATTCTAGTGAATTGGGCGTGGCGAAGCGCACGCAGCCGGCGGTACCGGCTGACAAATCCTGCGCTTCACGGTCACAAGTGGCATGTAACCGACGTTCGGGTAGCACGAAGCCGGATGGGGCGCCCGTTTGGCAAGGCGGAAACCGGAGCAATAGCAGCGCTATTGCGAGGATTTCCAACGCCGCCAAGCGGGATGCCCCGACCGGCGACTGCACCCGAAACTTCGGTTGCAGGCCACTGCATCACGGCGCACAACATGCACGTCGTCAGGTCGGGTTGGATGAGATTATACTACACCTCAACTTCCATCGAAAAAGCAGATGCGATTGGTGCGTCGTAAAAACAGTTCCGAGTCCACCGGCACGAACCGGTTCGGCGCCGTCCTGATCGGCGCCATGGCCGGGATGGCGGTGGGGATCCTGCTGGCCGATCGCGGAATCCTCTCGGGCGTGCGGCGACTGCGTCGCGGCATGAAGCGCGGTGACGCACCGGAACCGACGCGTCGGCGCACGGCGTTGCAGGACGATGTGCGACCGATCCGCACCGCACGCACGCCACGCCGTCCCTCGAACGACGAAGCGGAACTCGAAGCTCGCGTGCTCGAAACATTCCGGAATGACCCGGTGCTGGTCGATCGCCCGATCGACATCGGCGCCATCGGCACCGGCATCATCGAGCTCACTGGCTGGGTGGACAAACCCGACGAAGTCCGCCTCGCCACGACGCTGACCCGCGGCACGATCGGGGTACATACCGTCGTCAATCGGCTGCTCGTTCGCGGGCACGCTGCGACGAACTGACCGGCAGCGGTCGCGAGGTCTTGGGGGTTAGGTTTCGGATTCCCATGACCATGACTGACCTCGGAACAACACCGGCTCGTCCTGCCCCTGACGATTTGCCGACGACCTACAGCGCGGCCGACGTTGAGCGGGCGCTGTACGCGCGGTGGCAGGCCGCCGGAACGGATGTCGGTCACGCCGAGCGCGTGAAGCGTTGCGGCGGTGATCGCGATCCGTACACGATTGTGATGCCGCCGCCGAATGTGACGGCGATTCTGCATGTCGGTCATGGCCTTAACAACAGTGTGCAGGATGTGCTGATACGGTGGCGCCGCATGTCCGGTGACGAAGCACTCTGGGTGCCCGGAACCGATCACGCCGGCATCGCGACGCAGAATGCGGTGGAGAAGATTCTCGCCGCCGAAGGCTCGTCGCGCGCGGCGCTCGGCCGCGAAGCATTCGTCAGTCGGACCGCAAATTTTGTCGAAACCACGGGCGGCCAGATCATCGCTCAGCTCAAGGCGATCGGAGCCAGCGCCGACTGGACGCGCACGGCCTACACGCTGTCCGAGCCGCTGTCGCAGGCCGTGACCGAAGCCTTCGTGCGTCTGTTTGAGGAAGGCCTGGTGTATCGCGGCCATCGCGTGATCCACTGGTGTCCACGCTGTCTC
>JANMWU010000632.1:0-13278 GCA_031380785.1 Gemmatimonadaceae bacterium | reverse complement strand
GGATCTGGTGCACGCGAACGGACATGGCGGAAAGATAGACCGGCGGAATGGAGTGAGTTCCATCCCGCCGGTCGTCGGTCACTGCTGAGATCTGGTCGGATCGGCGAGGTAACTGCCGCGTCGCGCCGTGTAAATCAGCCGACCAGGCTCAACGTCCCTTCTTTTTCGCCGGCTTACCCTTTTTCGCAGCCGCCTTCTTCACGGGCGCTGACTTCCTGACAGGAGCGGCTTTCTTCGCCGGCGCCTTTTTCGCAGTTGAGACTTTCTTCGCGGGAGCTTTCTTCGCCGGCGCCTTTTTCACCGATGCGGCTTTCTTCGTTGGTGCGGCCTGTTTCACCGGAGCAGCCTTTTTCGCTGCCGGCGCCTTTTTCGCGGGGGCCGCAGCCTTTCTCACTGGCGTCGGCTTGGCCGGAGGCGCCGCTTTCTTCGCGGGCGCAACCGGCGCTGCCTTTTTCGCCGCGGGCTTTGGTGGCTCGGGCTTCGCGGCGGCCGGCGCTTTGGCTGGCGCTGCCTTGGCTGCCGGTGGTGCCTTGACTGGCGCAGCCGTCTTTGCGACCGGCGCAGGCTTCGCGACGGGTGCCTTCGCCGGTGCGGCGGCCGGCTTCTCCGCCGCAGCATGCGCGACCGGCTTCGGGGCGACCGGAGCGGCCGCTGGCGCCGCTGCCACCGGCTTCAGAGCCGCCGGAGCCTTGGCCAGCTTTGGAGCCTTCAGGGCAGACGATGCGCGCACCGCTGCGATCGGCTCAACGGCCGGCAGCGACTTCACTTTTGGCGTCGCACCCGCGTCGTCACTGAGGTCGTCGTCCAGGGCCGTGTCGTCATCGAGCCCAAGATCATCGTCCTCGGCCGGCTCGACATCGTCGGTTCCGAGCTCGGCATCGACCTCCTCTTCGATTACCTCACCCGTGTCCTCCTCTTCGTCATCGTCCTTCGCGGCGTCATCGGGGTCGTCAAACAGCGACTCCCGCTTGCGCTTCAGCGTTGGAGTGAAGCCTTCCTCGTCCTCGTCCTCCTCCTCCTCCTCCTCCTCATACATCGGATCGGAGTCGTAGTAGTCGTCCTCGTCATCATCACGGCCACGGAGCCGGAATTCAACATCATCGTATTCGCCGAAACGCGGCATGCCTGCCTCCAACGCAGTCAAAGATCCAGCAGGATTAGGAACCGTTGCAATGTGGGATGCACGGTCGACGTAGCCGGTATAGCAGCGCCGCCACTGAACGTCAAGCAGTGGCGGCGCAATAGATGGTCCTTGAGCGAGGCGGCGCGGTGATCAGTCGCCAGCCACAGGGCTCGGAAGCGGCGCCGCGGCCAGTGTCCGGGGAGCGGACGCGAACCGTTTCCGCACTGCGGTCACGGCGTCGTCGAGGAGCGAATACACCGAGGGCACAACGAAGAGGGTGAGCAGGGTGCTGGTGATCAGTCCACCGATCACGGCGCGACCCATCGGCGCCCGCTGCTCGGCACCGGCACCGAGCGCGAAGGCCAGCGGCAGCATGCCGGCAATCATTGCGACGGTGGTCATGATGATCGGTCGGAGACGAATGCGCGCCGCCGCGAGCAGCGCCGTGCGCGTGTCGTCGCCGTGTTCGCGCCGCTGATTGGCAAAGTCCACCAGCAGAATGCCGTTCTTGGTCACCAGGCCGAGGAGCATGATGATGCCGATCATCGTCATCACGTTCAGGCTGCCCTTGGTGACCAGCAACGCTAGCGCCACGCCTATGAAGCTGAGTGGCAGCGAAAGCATGATGGCCAGCGGCTGGAAGAACGAGCCGAAAAGCGATGCGAGAATGAGATAGATGAACACGACAGCGAGGATCAGTGCCTCACCCACGTAGCCCTTGGTCTCGGTGAGGTTCTGCACATCGCCGCCGAACACGGTCCGGTAGCCAGCGGGAAGGCCCATCGAATCGATCGCGGTCTGCACCTTGCTGGCCACGTCGCCCATGTTGAACCCGGGCAAGACGCCAGCGCTGATGGAGACCTGCCGCTCGAGTGCCGAGCGTTCGATGGCCTGCGGACCAATGCCGGCGCGAATTGTCGCCACCTGTCCAAGCGGGATGGTGGTGGACAGTCCGGTGCGACTGTCGACTCCAGTGCCGGGCACTGGCAGTTCCGCCACGTTGCCAGACGAGCGGCGAAGTGAATCAGGGTAGATCACAACCACATCGTGCGAGTAACCCTGCGGATCTTCCCAGCGCGTGGCGCGCTGGCCGGTAAAGAGCGGCTGCAGCGTGGTGGAGATGGTGCCGATGCCGAGTCCTGCCGCCCAGGCCTGCTCACGATCGACCTGCACATCGAGCTGCGGGATTTCGCCTTCGTCGCTCGACGTCGGCTCAGCGAGGCCTTTCACGCCCTGCATGGTTCGCAGCACGTCCACTGCGGCGAGTTTGAGACGGCTCGGTTCGGGGCCCTGCACCTTCACGTCGATGGGCTGGCGGTAGCCACCGAAAATAGTCGGCGTTCCGGTGATGTTCGCCCTGACGCCGGGAATTCTGCTGAGCGCCGGACGCAGCTCAGTCTGCAGTTCGGCCTGCGAGAGTTTGCGCTGATCTTTCGGCTTGAGCTTTACCGAAACCGATCCGCCGGTCGGTGAACCGCGGAAGCCACCGCCGATGTTGATATACGTCGATGCAACTTCCGGCCGCTTCTCTATCAGCTGCGCGATCGCCTGCGCGCGGCCGATGGTGTAGTCGATGGCCGAGCCGGGCGCGACGCGGTAGTTCACGCTGAACTCACTGCCATCGACATCCGGCATCCAGGTGAAGCCGAGCTTCGGCACCAGCATGATCGAGCCGGCGACGGTGACCAGCGCCAATCCAAGAACAATCAGCCGGTGATTGAGCGCCCATGCCAGCCCGCCCGGATACCGATCGGCGACGCGCTCAAACCAGTCATTAAACGCGAATGCGACGCGGCGAATCGGATTCTTCGACGCGCGCAACGCCGCCTGATTGTGCTTGTCCACTTCCGGATCGTGCCAGATGCTCGAGAGCATCGGATCGAGCGTGAAGCTGACCAAGAGCGACACCAGCACGGCAAATGCAACTGTCACACCGAACTGGAAGAAGATCTTGCCGATCATGCCGCCCATGAAGGCGACCGGGAAGAACACGGCCACCACCGCCATCGTGGTCGCGAACACCGCGAGGCCGATTTCACTGGTGCCTTCCGAGGCAGCGTGCTCGTGGTCTTTCCCCATTTCCAGGTGACGCACGATGTTCTCGCGCACCACGATCGCGTCGTCGATCAGCAGACCAATGGCCAGCGAGAGCGCCAGCAGCGTCATCGTGTTGAGCGTGAATTTGAACGCCCACATGATGAAGAACGACGAGATCAGCGAGATCGGCAGCGCCAGACCGGTGATGATCGTCGAGCGCCACGAATTCAGGAAGAAGTAGATGATGACGATGCAGAGAATCGCGCCGAGGATCAGCTCGTGCTGCACGCTGTCGAGCGAGTCGCGGATGCGCTGCGAGTCGTCGCGGATGACTTGCAATTTCACGTCGGCCGGGAGTGTCCTGAGCAGCGTTTCCACCTCGCCGCGCACGCGATCGGCAACTTCCACGGTGTTGCTGCCGGCAATCTTCTGCACTTCAATCGAAACCGCCGGTGTGCGACCGAGGAACGCGGCGCTGCGCTGTTCGGCGCTGCCATCAACCACGTTCGCGATGTCGCTGATGCGCACCGGCGCGCCGTTGCGAACGGCGAGCGTGATGTCGGCGAAGCGTGCCGGATCGACCACGCGACCGGTGACACGAATCAGCTGTTCACGCCCATTCCGTCGGACGCGACCGGCCGGCACTTCGCGATTCTCTCTATCCAGCGCAGCGATGACGACTGGCGGCGCAATGTTGTAGGCGCGCATCGCGCCGGGATCGAGCTGGACCTGGATCTGTCGCGTTGCGGCACCAGTGATGTTGGCACCGCCGACACCGGGAATCGATTCGAAGCGGGTCTTGACGACTTCGGTCGCAATGTCGGTCAGTTCGCGCAGCGGCCGCTCGCCGCTGGTCATGGCGACGGTGATGATCGGGCGATCGTTGGGGTCGAACCGAAGCACGATCGGGTCGTCGATGTTCGGCGGCAGCGTACGGCGGATGCGCGACACCTTCGAACTCACTTCCTGCTGCGCCGCGATCACGTCAACGCCGAGATTGAATTGCAATCGCACCAGTGAACTGCCTTCGAGTGACGTTGACGTCACTTCCTTGATGCCCTGCACCGTGTTCAGCGCTTCCTCGATCGGCTTCGAGACTTCGCGCATCACCACCTCCGGCGAGGCGCCCGGATACGTCGTCTGCGCGACGACAGTCGGGTAGGTGATGTCCGGATACTCGTCGATGGCGAGTCGGCGATACCCGATCTCTCCAAGCACGACCAACGCCACCATGAGCATGGTGGCGAAGACCGGCCGCTTGATTGAGACATCGGAGATGATCATGACTTTCCGCCTGCGATGGTGACCTTTGCGCCGTTGCCGAGCGCGCCGACGTTGCCGACAACCACTCGATCGCCGGCACTCAATCCTTCCTTCACTTCGGCCACGCCGGTGGCATCGTCCACGACGCCGAGTGTGACGTTGCGCTTCTCCAGCGCTCCGCCGGCGATGCGCCAGACGAAGGCTGATGCATCGCTGCCTTGCGCCTGACGGATGGCTGTTGTCGGTACCAGCAGCGCGCCGACGCGTCGCTCGCCGATCACGCGCCCGCTCACGAACGTGTTGCCTTTGATGGCGCCTTTCGCGTTCGGGATGCGCACGTAAACCGTGACGCTGCGGGACACCGGATCCACCGTCGGACTGACGCGCGCGACCTTCGATTCGAGCGTACGATCGTCAAGCGACAGACGGACTGTCTGCCCTGGCTGCACCAGATTGGCCAGCCGCGCCGGGACATTGGCGGCCAGTTCGAGTGTTTCGTTCCGCACCAGTGTGAACAGCGGAGAACTGATGGAAACCCGCTCACCGGGCTGCACCGAGCGCACTGCGATGATGCCGCTGGCGGGGGCCAGCACGCGAGTATCGGACGAGACGGCGCTGGCGGTGCGCAGTCGCGCTTCGGATGCGGCAACTGAGGCCTGCGCCGCGACCACTGCCTGCTGCGCGGCGCGATGTTCCTGCTCGGCAATTGCACCGGCCTTGAACAGCGCGGCCGATTGTTCGGCGGACCAGGTGGCTGTCTGCAGCTGCGAGCGTGCGGCTTCGCGATCCGCTTCAGCGCCGCGTCGCCCGCTTTCCTGCTGACTCGACTCGAAGCGCGCCAGCACCTGTCCGGCGCCTACACGTTCGCCTTCCTGCACGTAGACGGCATTGATGTCACCATTGAGTCGGCTGCGAATTTCGATCGTTTCAATCGGTCGCAGATTGCCGGACACCGCAACCGAGTTCTCGATCACGCCCGTTGCCAGCGTCGCGACGTCGGTGGCAGCGAGGGTGACGCCGCCACGACCGCTTGGTGCGCCGGCCGCTGCCGCCTTTCCGCCTTTCGCACCGGCGCTCGCTCCTGTACCGGCGCTCGCTCCCGCACCGGCGCCGGTGGCCGACACCGGTTTCGCCTCAGCGTCAGCGCTTCGCGAGCACGCAGAGACCAGCAACACCGTGGCGCAGGCGAGTGCGCGCAACGGCGAAAAGATTTCAACGATCCGTCGTGACACGATCGGCTCCACGGTCAGTGATGCGCATCGCGCCGCCATCAGGCAGCGGAATCGGACGACCTGTCGCCCGCGCCAGTTCGGCGGCGGCCAGAAATACATCGTAGATCGCGCGCGCGGCATTCACCTGCGAGCGCACGAGGTTGAGTTGTGCGTCGGAGACATCGAGCGTCGTGCCAACGCCGCGCGTGTTCCGCAGGACTGCCAGATCGTACGCCTCGGTGGCTTCGGCTACGGTTTCGCGCCGCGCGTCGAACAACGTGCGAGCCCGACCAAACTCGGCGCGCGCCGCCGCCGCCTCGATCGACACCAGCTCGCGCACCTGCGCGAGCTGAATGTTCGACAGATCCACCAGTGCGTGCGCATTCTCGAGATTGGCCCTGGTGCGCAGCCCGTCGAAGATTGGCCACGACACCTGAAAGCCGAAGTTGCGGTCGGCGAACCAGCCGTTGTTCTGGCACAGACGCGTTGCGGTCGAGCCTTCCGGACAGTTGGCGTTGCTGGTCGCGCCGCCACGGGTGGGAAAGCCGTTGCTTGCCGGCAGTGCCAGATACCCCGACGTGAACGTGGCCGTGACCGAAGGAAAGAGATCGGCCCGCGCCACCCGCACACCGGCCTCGCGCGCGACGCGTGTCAACTCCGCCGCGCGCACCGACGCGCGCACTTCACCGATGTTTGCCGATGTATCAACCGTTACCAGCAATCGGCGCAGCGAGAGTGTGTCGAGTTCCGAAGTGAGCGTGATCGGTCGCTCCGACGGCACATTCACCAATCGACGCAGGTTCAGCACTGCGATCGCAAAATCGTTCTGCGCCTGTACCAGATTGGGCTCGAGATTCGCGCGCTCGACCTTCAGGCGAAGCACATCGTACCGTGATGCGCGGCCGGCCGTCTCCAGCTGCTGCGCCTGCGCCACGCGATCGTCGGCCAGTTGCAGGTTGCGGCGCTGAATCTCGATCAGGCGTTTCGTGAACAACGCGTTGAGGTACGCGCGTTCGACGTCCACCACCACCTGGCCCCGCACTTCGGCCGTGGTGGCGCGGGCGGCACCGCGCACAGCACCGGCAGCCTTCGCACCGGCGACAACGCGGCCGCCGAGAAACAGCGGCTGTGACAGTTGTGCGCTGGCGCTGTAGGTGTAGGCCTGCCCGAACACCGCGCCGACGATGGTGGCGCGTGCATTCTCAATCACCTGCGAGTACGCACTGTTCAGGCGCAGCTGCGGCAGACCGGTGGAGCGTGAAATACCAATCTGCGCGTCGGCAATTTCGACTGCAGTGGTTGCGGCGCGGACTTCTTCGCCGTCGCGAAGTGCGCGCAGGATTGCGGCATCAAAGGTGAGTGGAATGGTGTCGGTGGACAGCCGTTCAGCGCGCGAGATGGGCGCGCGCGGGATTTGCGCGGCGGAGGCTGAGGCTGCGATGAGGGTGACAGCGACAACAAAACGCCCGCCCCGACGGGTCGGGCGGAATCGGAGATGCTCTTTCATGATCTGTTATGTACGCCTGCCGGGCCCGTTTCGTTTGTCCGAAAAGGCCTATGTCAGGCGCGCCGGTCGCGCGCTCAGGCCACCGAGAGCCGCCGCTGCATAACGGACTGAAGGGCCCGCACGACTTGCGGGTCAAGCAGCGCGCCCGCCACCGTGCCCAGATACGCGAGCGAGTCATCGGCTCGCATCGGATCGCGGTAGGCTCGCTGCGAGGTGAGTGCGTCATACGCATCCGCGCCGGCCAGAATGCGACCGCCGAGCGTAATGGTGTCGCCCCGGATGCCGTGGGGATAACCGCTGCCGTCCCAGTGCTCATGGTGGTCGTGAATGAAATCGAGCACGTGTCCGAGCTGCTGCAGTGGCTGCAGGATCTCGATGCCGATGCGGACGTGTTGCTTCACGTGCTCGAATTCAGCCGCCGTGAGCGCAGCGGGCTTATTGAGGATCTCTTCCCGGATACCAATCTTGCCGACGTCGTGCAATCGCCCGGCCAGCCGGATGCGTTCGACGATATCCGCGTCCTGTCCCATCTCAATCGCGACTTCGGCGGCGAGATCGGCCACACGCTGCGAGTGGCCGCGCAGATACACATCCTTTGCTTCCATGGCGATGATGAGCGTCTCGACCACGCTCACCGACAGGCGCCGCAGTGATTCCTTCTCGCGCTCAAGCTCGGCCGTTCGCAGCCGCACTTCGTCCTGAATACGGGCGTCGAATCGATCCTTTTCCATCCGCGACTGACGTCGCGCCAGCGCGCGGATCACCGCATCCTGCAATGCACGCAACTCGATTGGCTTGACGAGATAGTCGATCGCGCCGCCGGCCAGCACATGTGCGGCAGTTGGCGCATCGTTGACCGCGCTCAACATCAGTACGGCCACATTCGGATCGTGCGCCAGCACACGCGGCAGCAGCTCCGGCCCTGACAGGCCAGGCATGCGCACATCGCAGATCATGGCATCGAACGCATGCGACTCAACGAGAAACAGCGCATCGGTGCCGTTGCCAGCCGACTCCACGCCGTAGCCGCAGCGCTGAAGGAAGCGGACCATCGCCACGCGGATCGACTCGTCGTCGTCGACGACAAGAATTCGCGCCAGTGGCGCTGGTGTTGCTTTCGGTGCCAGCGCCTGCATTGCTGTCGTCACGGAAGCCAAAGAACGGAAGCCAAAGACTTAGGAGCCGATGCGGAGAGGAATCGCCAGCCGGCGAATGGTGCGACCGTCGTCGGTGCGAATGACAGAAATGGTAGCACCATGAAGCTCCCCTTCAGAGGGGACGATTCCAATGGGTACCCCGTCGTCAGCGACAGTGATCACGGCCAGTCCACCTTCGAGCCCGGCGCGAACATCAATTCGTCTACGCGCCGAGCCCAGCAACGCAGTTTCGGAAGCAACCACAGCTGACGCGAACCAGTCGCGCAACGCGGCCATGGCCCACGGTATCGGCGGCAGGCCCGGCTCGATAGTGACGTTCACGGCGATGGCCAGCACACGCTGCGCCTCAGCGCGTTCCCGCAGCATATCGTGGATGAACTCCTCCACGGCCACCTGATCCGGGTGCACGTCGGAATCGGCGTCGTCGGCGAGCCCGCGCAGCGTACGCGCGACATCCGATGCGCGCCGCGCGCTGCGCCGAATCAGCTGCACCAGCTCGAGGATCTCGGGGGCGAGCTCTTCCTCGGCGAGCAGCTCCGCCAGGGCGCTGATTCCGGCAATCGGCGACGTGAGATCGTGCAGGCGACTCGTCAGGGTGTTGCGCAACGCATGGAGTGACTCGAGCCCGGGATCGGTTGGTGTGCGTGCGACGCGTGCGACCAGCACGCCGAGTGCACGCGACATCGTTCCGGCCTGCTGCTCGATACGACGCATCGCTTCAAGCGGTACGGGACGGTCGGGATCAAACACGATGTCAACGCGGCCGACGGCGACATCAGCAGCGATCAGCGCAATCGATGCACCGGGCAACGCGGGGACGAGTGATCTCCAACCTTCCGGCACCAGATGGCGCGCGTCCGGCATCTGCACTGCCCGGCGCTGCCGCGCCAGCTGTTCGGCGCGCGCCGGTTCGAGCGGCGTTCGGACACCGCGCAATGCGGCCAGCGCACCGAGTGCTGCGGGAAAGCGCAGCGTGCCGGTGGCACGGTCGCGCACTGCAACGCTCACGCCGAGCAGCGTCGGATCGTCAAGTCGGTGAATGATGGCGGTGGCGAAATCGTCGACCGACACCGCGGCCGCCGCATCGAGCAGCATCGGGACCAGATAATTCGCCGTCGCGTGTGGTGCGGCGTCATCACCTTGTGTACTGCGGGCGACCGGATCGCGCGCCGCTGAATCGCGGCGCCGCAGCACCAGCGCCGCGAGCGATCCCAGCTCGTGCACAAATGTCCCGTCCGCGACAGTGAACAGTCGACCCGGTCCGCCGATGATCGAGATCACGCCGAGCACGTGGTCGCCATCGACAAGCAGCGGCGCGGCGACGGCGCGAACGGGAGATTTCGCCACCACAGTGTCCGTCCAGCGGACACCGGTGCTCGGATCGGCGTAGACGGCGGATTGCGCGTGCAATGCACGAGCGGCGAACGCGCGATCACGTGGTACGCGCGCACCAGCTTCGACCGGGATCTCGCCGTTGGCGGCAACCACGACCAGCGCGTCGGAATCTTCCATTGTGAGCCCCACCCATGCGCCGGCGCCCTGAAGCGTTTCGACGGCCACCGTAAGCAGCCGGGCGAGTGCGGCGTGAGTGGTGGGGAGCGTTTCAATTTCGGTCGCGAGAGCGCGCAGACGCCGCGCGCGCGACGAATCATCAGCGGTGCCGCCACCGCGCGATGCACCACCGGCCGGTGCATCGATGACCGGCGGCTGCGGACTCAGCGCTGGTGGTGCGGATGGAGCGGGCACATCGACGCCGCGGATGGGCTGTTCAGGCATCGCGGCGTCCCGACATCACTCGGCGAACTCGACGGTCACTGCGTGCGGAATGATGCCGGCGTCGGTTCCGCGCTGCAGAAAGAGCTGCACAGCTGCGCGGCCGGCATCGCCGTAGTCGAGCGTCCATTCGTTGACGTACATACCGACGAATGTATCTGCCTGTGCACGATCAAGGCCACGCGCGTACTTCATAGCATGGTCGAGTGCGGCACGTCGATGCGTGAGACCATACGCGATGCTTTCGCGCAGATGCCGGCTCACCATGCTGATCAGATCGGGGCCGAGATCCTTGCGGATCACGTTGCCGCCAAGCGGAAGGGGCAATTCAGTCTCTTCATGCCACCAAACGCCGAGATCGAGCAGCAGGTGCAGTCCGCGCTCACCGAAGGTGAGTTGTCCTTCGTGAATCAGCAGCCCGAGATCGACGTGTCCATCGAGCACCGCATCCTCGATCTTGTCGAAGGGCACGAACACCGCTTCGAAGTCGGGTTCGAACAGACGCAGCGCGAGGTAGGCGCTGGTGAGCGGCCCCGGTACGGCGATGCGGGCGCCCTTGATGGCATCGGGGCCGCGCTTCTTCCGTCCGACCACGCGTGGTCCGTACTTGTCGCCCATCGATGCGCCGTGCGGCAGCAGGGCGTAGTGCTCGGAGAGGTACGCGAAGGCGTGAATCGACACCGCAGTGACTTCGAGTTCCTGCCGGAGCGCGCGCTGGTTGAGCGTTTCGATGTCCTGCAGTTCGTGTTTGTACGCGAGACCTTCAGTGTTCACCTTGCCTTCGGCGAGCGCATAGAACATGAATGCGTCGTCGGAGTCCGGGCTGTGTGCGACGGTGATGGTACGAGTTGGTTCCATGATGTGTTCAGGAAGATCTGCAGAAATGGCGGGAGTTGCGCGGGGTCGCGCCAGCTGTCGTCACCTGACATTCCGTCGCGCGCGCGCGAGTGCGCTGTCGAGATCGACCTGCGTCACCTGATATTCCGGAAGATTCCTTGCCCGCTCCGACCTGGCGCTGGCAATCAGGCGGCGATCGTAATCCGCCTGTTTGTCGTAGTCCTTCCGCATGCCGGCGGCGGTGCTGGCGAGCGTCAGGCCGAGCAGATGCGTCGGTGACGCCTTGAGAATCGTGTCCGCCTGTGCGGTGGCGATCTCCTTGACCGCAGCGAGTTCGGCGATGCGTCCGAGTTCGAAGCGCTGCAGCGGAGTTGGTGACGGCAGGCTCTGGAACGACATCAACGCCATGGGTGCGAAGAACTGGACCGAGTCGCGCTTGCCCTGCTCGGCGAGTGACACGACGCGATTGAAGAGGCGCAGCGCGCGTTCGTCGGGCGACATGGCTGAGATGTCCGGCGCACGCACCGGCCGCTCAGCGGCGTTCGGATCGGCGGCGCCGGCGTTCGGATCGGCAGACCTCGCGAACGGTCCCGCGGTCTGCGGCGCAGCCACCGGAGTTTCGGCAGTGGCGGCGGCCGGTCGACGGTTGAATCGCTGGCCGGCCACCAGTGCGATCAGTGCCAGCAATGCAATTGCGGCGACGGCCCACGGGAGCGTCTGATTCGGCGATGAAGGCGGCAAAGGTGCTGGCACGTTCGCCGCAGGAGCGCCGGCGGGGAACACCGCTTCACCGACAGCCTGACCGCACCGATGACAGAATCGGGCGCCTTGGCTGAGCTGTGCGCCACAGGCCGCACAGAATGCAGACGACATGGAGGGATTGGGAGAAGTCGTGCGGGGCGCAGGAATGCGCCACCGTAAGCGCAGCAATCTAGTGTAGCGTCGCCGAAGTCTCTTGGCAGTCGGTCGTGTCTTTTGTCCCCAGCCGGCGTTGCAATTCCTCGCGATACCGCTGGTATCGCTGTCGATTGCGCCTTGGCTGGCGCCAAAATCCATCGACCACCTTTCGCCACGGAACTTCGGCGACGCTACACCAGTGGCCTCTGAGGTTCCCTCGCTGCCGAATGTGTGCCGGGCGTAGCTTTTCGCCATGACACCAGACTCTCCGGGACCCGAGCCGTTGCAGAGCGCCGCATCGGCCGACATTCAGGCACTCCTCAGGGAGCACGACATCCGGTTTCTGCGCCTGCAGTTCACGGACATCCTCGGCGTGATCAAGAACGTCGAGATCCCGCGCAGCCAGTTCGCGAAAGCGCTCGCGGGCGACATTCTTTTCGACGGCAGCTCGATCGAAGGCTTCGTGCGGGTGGAAGAGAGCGACATGCTGCTCAAGCCCGATCTCTCCACCTACCGTGCGCTGCCGCTTGGTCCGACCGATGCGCGGATGGCACGATTGATCTGCGATATCTCGCTGCCCGACGGCACACCGTTCGCCGGCGATCCGCGAAGTCGGTTGAAAGCGGTGCTGGCGCGCGCGGCGGCACTCGGATTCACAATGAATGCCGGCATGGAGGCGGAGTTTTTCCTGTTCAAGCAGAATGCCACCGGCACCGCTACGACTGATACGCAGGATGTCGGCGGATACTTCGACCTCGCGCCGGTGGATCTCGGCGAGGAAGCGCGGCGGGCGATTGTCGACACGCTCGAGCAGATCGGCTTCGAAGTCGAGGCGAGCCATCACGAAGTGGCGCACGGTCAGCATGAAATCGATTTCCGCTATGCCGATGCGCTCACCACCGCCGACAACCTGACCACGTTCCGGTTTGTGGTGAAGCATGTGGCGCAACGGTTCGGCCTGAGTGCGAGCTTCATGCCGAAGCCCATTTTCGGGCAGAATGGCAGTGGAATGCACACGCACCAATCGCTGTTTCGCGGCCCGGAGAACGCGTTCTGGAACGCTGACGCACCATTTCAGCTGAGTGACACGGCGCTGCACTACATCGGTGGATTGCTGCGGCATGCAAGCGGCTATTGCGCGGTGACGAATCCGCTGGTGAACAGCTACAAGCGGCTGGTGGCGGGATTCGAAGCGCCGATCAACGTGTCGTGGAGCATGCGCAATCGCTCGCCGATGCTGCGTATTCCGGCGCGTCGCGGATCGGGAACACGGGTGGAACATCGGTTGCCGGATCCGAGTGCCAATCCATACCTGGCGCTGGCGGTGATGTTGGCAGCCGGCCTGGCTGGCATTGCGACGCAGGCCGATGCGCGAGAGCCGGTGGACACGAACATTTTCGAGATGAGTCATCGCGAGAAGCGGCGCCTGCGCATCGATGATCTTCCGCGCGATCTGAACGAAGCGTGCAATGA
>JANMWU010000691.1:0-22556 GCA_031380785.1 Gemmatimonadaceae bacterium | reverse complement strand
GGTGTCATGTCCATCATCATGCGTACTTCTCCTCGAGAAGAGCCTGCAACGCTTCGCGTGCACGATGCACACGCATCTTGAGCGCGCCGACAGTAGAGTCCAGCATCTCGGCCATCTCCTCGTACGATCTCCCTTCGACATGCTTCATCACGAAGGCTTCGCGCAGCGAAGGCGACAGCTGGCCAAGGGCCCAGTCGAGGTCGACACGGAGCTCACTGCGATCAAGCTCTTCGTCCGGCGTCGTCAGGTGAGACGGTTGATCATCTTCCTCGTAACTCACGTGCGTGCGGCGGATGTTCTTCAACCAATCCTTGCACCCGTTTGCTACGATTCGGAAAATCCACGCGTCAAAACGCCCACGCACCTCACCCAGGTGCGAAAACGCCTTGATGAACGACGCCTGCATGATGTCCTCGGCGACATCAGGGCTGCCGGTCATGTTCAACGCGTGTCGGTACAGCGGATCGCTGTACTTCGTCACGAGGACCGCGAACGCCTCACGATCACCCGCCAGCACGCGGGCAATGGATCGGGCGTCGATGTCCGCCTGCTCGGCTATGTCAGCCGGAAGTGTTTGAGGTGGAGTTTGCACGACGGCACGATAACCACCGTGTGACGCCCCCCACAACATCCGGTCTGGCATGACGAGTGTTCCCATGGCACTCAGCAGACGACACATCCGGGAGCACGTCACACGTTCGGGACTGCGTCAGTGCACGGAAGCGATTGCGTCGCCGATCACGCCGTCAGAACCGCCTCGCCGCTCAGCGAGCCGCGTCGCCCCACCCGTGACGGCGAATCTCTGCGGTGTGCTCGCCAAGCAGTGGCGGACGCCGATGGACCGACCCGCCAACACTCGATGGCAATCCCGTCAGCGGCGACGCGTCGTATCCGGCCAGCGCTTCGCGAACGGTGCGCACCAGACCGACGGGCACGCCAGCCGTCTCGCAACGCTCCTTCCAGTCCGCTGCAGTTCGCGTCCGCAGGATGCGCTGAATGGCACCCGCGCATCCCTCCCGATTCGTTACACGGCCAGCGTTGTTTGCGAACCGAACGTCGGCTGCGAGTTCCGTCGAGCCCAACACGCCGACCAGTGCTCTCCACTGCCCATCGTTGCCGACGGCAATCACCATCGGCCGGTCCGCAGTCTCGAACAGCTGATAGGGGACAAGGTTGGCGTGGCTGTTCCCCCAGCGCTTCGCCTCCTGTCCGGACACGAGCGCGTTCTGCGCAACGTTGACCAGCGCCGAGACCGCACTGGCGCCAAGTGTGATAGTCAGCAGACGTTCGCTTAGGGTCCGCAGCTCGCGGCTTACCAGCGCCGCGAGAATGGCAACCGCCGCATCCTTGCCCGCGAGGACGTCGATCAGCGCCACCGCAGTCTTGACGGGCGTGCCTCCAGGCTCACCGGTGACAGACATCCAGCCCGCCTCAGCTTGCATGGCAAAATCGTATCCGGGGCGCGAATGGTCGTTGGGGTAGCCTCGAATCGAGCACCAGATGAGACGTCGGTTTGCCAGCAGCATCGATGCAGCATCGAGTCCTGTACGCGACAACAACCCAGGCAAGAAGTTCTCGACCACGACATCGGCCTGGCCAATAAGATTTCGCAGGAGCGCTGAGTCTTCTGACGTCTCCAAGTCGGCAGCCAGTGAGCGCTTGTTGCGATTGATGCTCAGAAAGTAGGCCGACTCGCCGCGATCATCGAATGGCGGACCCCAGCCACGTGTTTCATCGCCGCCATCGGGGCGCTCGACTTTGATGACGTCTGCACCGAGATCGCCAAGCGTCATAGTGCATAACGGACCCGCGAGAACCCGTGTAAGGTCGAGCACGCGAATTCCGCGCAAAGGCATCGACGAGCCTATTTCAGTCATGAATGATGTCGCATGTGGATATGCTGTCTCTATACTGTGCTTTTAGTGATTCGAAGCGTGAGTATCAGAACGCTCAGCCCGCGCGAGGTGCGAGAAATATACGGCCCTTGCGTTTCAGCACGTGCGGCTTATTTTCCCGCAGTTATCACACAGCCGCGTTGTGCCGTGAAGGCCAGCGCGGCGGTTTTCGTAGTATCTGACGCGCCGAACCGGGGTGTTGAACCCGACGCGACGGCGCCTATCAATCCGTATGGAACCCATGACTCCCGACGTGCCCGTTGCTCCTGCGGAAGCAGCGCCGACTCCCGCACCGCCAATAAAGCGCAGCCCGGGACACCGCGGAACCGATATTCGCGATACCGTGGCCGAGATGACCGCGCGGGCGAACGAAATCCAGTTCGAAGCGGGCAGCAAGATGGCAAATGCGCTGCGCAACATTGTGCGGGCCGCGATTGCGGATGCCGAACTGAGCCTGGAGAGCACGCGCGATGTGGTGGATTATTTCCGTCGGCGCGCGCTGATGTCGACGGAGGACGCGCAGGGTCTCTTGGATGAGGTTGCCGAGTATGCGTCAAAGCGGAAGCCGGTCGAGCCGCCGCCTGGCAAGGTGGTGCCCGGCAAGCCGACCGCCGCGAAGGTGCAGCCGCTAGCCAGTCTGGCTGAGGCGCTGTCGCTGCCAGCAGCACCGGTGATGAATGCCGGTCGTCCGACGGCTGGCCCGCCAACGATCTCGTCGCCCGCCCCCGCTCCGGTGAAAGTTGCGCCGCCCTCGCCCATTCCCGAGGCGAAGGTCATTCCCCTGGCGAATACGTCCGTGGCAAAGGCTGCGCCGGCCAAAGTGGAGCCCACCAAGGCTGCGGTGGCCAAAGTGGAGCCAGCAAAGGTCGAGAAAGCTGCCGCTCCGGCCGCCAAGGCTGCGCCGGCGACCAAGGTTGCGGTAAAGGCTCCAGCCAAGCCAGCTCCGGCCGCGAAGGCTGCCCCGGCCAAGGTCGCTGCGAAAGCGCCAGCAAAGCCGGCAGCCAAGGCCCCCGCCAAGCCGGCCGCGAAGAAGAGGTAGGAGGTGGGCGGCACGATCCGCCTCGCCTGCTGAATTGAACTTCGCCCGCGCTGCCTCCAGTGGCGCTGCGGGCGAATTCGTGTCCGGTGCAGCTGTGTTTGAGCTGTGGTAGCTTCGCCGGCCATGCCAGCGACACCGAGGATTTTCTGAGCCCCGCTGAAATCGTCGCGAGTGCACCGGCCCGGGTTGATCTGGCTGGCGGGTGGACCGATGTCGCGCCGTACACCACTGAAGTCGGCGGCGCCGTGTGCAACGTCGCCATCGAGCTGCGGGCGATGGCGACTGTGGTCGCATCCGATCGCGTTACGCCACCAGCTGATGGACTGGTGCGCGCCGCCTGGCACCGCGCCGGCGAGCCGCCGGTGTCGGTGCGACTCCACTCCACGATTCCGCTTGGCGCAGGACTGGGCGGAAGTTCGGCAGCCGGTGTCGCGTTGGCGGCAGCCCTCGCGCAGTGGAACGGTATCACGCACTCGCCACACGACCTCGCCGAGCTGAGTCGCAGCACCGAAATCGAAACACTCGGCCTCGCCGGCGGCTGTCAGGATCACTACGCTGCCGCGTATGGCGGCGCGTTGCTGCTGCGCTGCGCGGCGGAGACGACGGCGCGGCCGATCGTGCTGCAGGATGAGACGATCATCGAGTTCGAATCGCGCGCGATGATTGCGTACACAGGGGAGTCGCGGATGTCATCGCGTACGATCACTGCGGTGCTCGAGGCCTACCGTGCCGGTGAGGCTCAGACATGCGATGCGCTGGCAACGATGGCCGGCCTGGCTCCCGACATGGCGGCTGCACTTCACGACGGCGACATCGATCATCTGGGCACGTTGCTGCAGCGACAGTGGGCCGCTCAACGCGCGCTGCATCCGACCATCACCACCGCGCTCATCGATCGACTCGTGACCGATGTCGCAGCCGCTGGAGCACTTGGTACCAAGGCGCTCGGTGCATCGGGTGGCGGTTGCGTGCTGGTGATTGCGCGCGCGGACCGCGTTGCACAGGTGCGATCGGCGATCGAGCCGCTGGCAACACTGCTGCCGCTGCGTGTGGCGCGAAGCGGTGTGCAGGTGCATGTGGGTGGAGGACACGCGTGATGCCGATCAGGCCAGGCGATGCGCGCGCGCTGACCGAGATGCTGGTTCGGGTGGATTCCCGCAATCCGACGCTGATTCCCGGCGCGCCAGGCGAGGCCGGCTGCGCACACGTGCTGGCCGAAGTACTCGGCGGATGGGGTTTTCGGCTCGAATGGCAGGAGGTGCGCGATGGACGCGCGAATCTGCTGGCGCGAATTGGTTCGTCGACGCCGGGTGCGCCGGTGCTGATGTTCAACGGCCATCTGGACGTGGTGGGCGTCGAGGGAATGACGCACGCGCCGTTTTCGTCGGTGATCGACGGCGACCGGTTATACGGCCGCGGCAGTTGCGACATGAAAGCCGGCATCGCGGCGATGTCGGTCGCGGCGTGGCACGCGGCTCAGCGAGGCATTGGCGGCGAAATCATCGTTGCGGCAGTGGTTGATGAAGAATTCGAATCATTGGGCACACGTGCGATGCTCGCGCGGGGCACGCGGGCCGACGTCGCGGTTGTGACGGAGCCCACGCGTCTGGCCATCTGTCCGGCGCATCGCGGGTTTGTGTGGCTCGAATTTTCCTTTACCGGTCGCGCTGCGCACGGCAGCCGCTACGACATCGGTATTGACGCCATTCGGCACGCGACGCTGGTGATGGCAGCGCTCGACCGATTGCAGAACGAAGTGCTGATCACGCACACCCATCCGTTGCTCGGTCGCGCGTCGCTGCACGCGTCGAGCATCGCCGGCGGCGTGGGCTGGAGCACGTATCCCGGGCAATGCACGTTGCAGGTGGAGCGTCGCACGGTACCGGGCGAAACCACGGCGTCAGTTTTGCACGAAGTGGAAACGCTGTTGACCGCTCTCCGCGATACCGAGCCGCAGCTGTCGGTGAGCGTGCGCGTTGATACGTCGCAGGGGCCGAGTGATGTGGCGGTGAACGCACCGCTGGTGCAGCGACTCTCAGCGGCGCATGCGGCGGTGCGTGGCGCGCCTCCGCCGATTGAAGGGTTGAGCGCGTGGACCGACGCGGCGTTACTGAATGACGCCGGCATTCCCGCCGTGTGCTTTGGTCCCGGTGATATTGCGCTGGCCCATGCGGCGACGGAGTACGTGCTGCTTTCCGAAATCGACGCCGCCACCGCGGTATTGACGGCGTTTGCGCTCGATTGGTGTTCGTGACCCTGCAGAACCGGACGTGGATGTGACGGCAGCGCAGTACGATGCACTGGAGCGAGCGATTGTCGATCGATCGCGTGTTGCGATTCGCGTGAATGGCGCCGAAATGGTCGTGATTCCGGAGGCGATCCGGATGCAGGGTGGACGCGAACTGATCGTGACACAGAATCCGTCGAGCGGCCTGCCATTGCTGCTGAAGATCGAGGACGTCGAGCGGCTCGAGGTGGTGCGGTGAGTGCTCGCCACCCGCTGGTGGCGGTCTACGCGGACGAGAGTTGCCTGGGCAACGGAAAGCAGGGCGACACGCCCGGTGCTGCGGGCGGATTGGTCGAGTATCAGCAGAAAACCGGCGAACTCGTCTGCAGAGATTTCTGGATCAGTGAGCCCGATACGACAAACAATCGGATGGCGCTCCAGAGCGTCATTCAGGCGTTTACGCACCTGTCAGCCAAGGGCGAACGACTGAGCGTCGTGTTTACGACCGACTCGCGGTACCTGGTGGATGGGATGACGCAGTGGGTACACGGCTGGGCTCGCAAGCAGTGGCGCAAGGCGGACGGCAAACCGGTCGAGAATCTGGCGTTGTGGCATCGCGCGATTTCAGTCGTCTCGGAAGGTGGTCATGATGTGGAGTGGCGCTGGGTGCGTGGACACGCCGGCCATCCGCAGAACGAGTGGGCCAATCATCTCGCGACGACCGCTGCGGCCGGACAGACGCAGTCGGGCGGTCTGGTCGAGTCCGGATTTGCCGCCTGGATGGAGTTGCGTCCGGCGGCAGTGCGGAAGAGTGGACCGCCGGCCGCGTTTCCCACCGTTGCATCGTTCGCTCCCGCCCGAGCCCTTCCTGCCCCGTGACGCAGCCCTATTCTGCAACGATGACCGGTGATCCTGCCGTCCTCGAGCGCATTTTCGACCGGCTGGTCCGCACGCTGTCGGCGGGCGGTCCGGATCAGTTTCAGTCGCCGTTCACGGTGATGGAAATCGTGCAGTCGCTGGTGCCGTACCGCACGTACCGCAACGAGCTCGGTGTGGACACGCTGCAGGACTACGAGCACGCCGTACTCGAAATGCTGGCCGGTGAGCGCGGATGGCTGGTGTGTGATCCGGATACGGTGGCCGTCATCAAGAAGGAGCTGTCATCGCCGGATCCTGACACGGCGTTATTGCGACGGCTGCAGACGGTTGAAGTGCGCATGGGCGCGATCCGCATGCCGATCGGCGCCGAATTGGGCGCACCGATCGTGCGCGAAAGCGATGAGACACCAGTCGCTGTCACAACGCCGGTGAAGCAGTCCGACGCAATTGCGATCGGCGCGGTGATGGACCGCGAGGATGAAGAGCGCGCGAAGAGCGTCGCACCGGAAGCAGCAACGCCACCGGTCACGGCTGAAGCGGAGAGTCCACGGGCTCCGTCAGCGAAAAAGAGTGGTCGTGGTCGGCCGACGCCTGCGCGACCGATTGCGGCGGTGCCACCGGCGGCAGATGCGCCAGCGGGCGTCAGCGATCAGCCGGTGACACCTCCGACCACGCTGCACGCGGCGACCGCAGTCACGGTCGCGAGCGCGCAGACGATCGCGCGCATCACGCCGTTGTCGATGCCGTCAGTGTACGGCGATCCGATCGAATTTCGGGGGGTGCGTCACGCACCGGTGGATGTGGGTGGTGTGATTTTCCTGTTCGGCATGGTGGCACGCGAACTTGGCTTCAACGTCGAAGCGATGTCGAGCGGATTTCCGCGGTGTGAGGCAAAGCGACAGATCGCGCCGGGTAAGTGGGCGCGGCTGCGCATTGATTTTGAACTCGAAAGCCGACAGTTCCGAGACGCGGGTCGCAACCCCGCGGGGTGTGACCTGATCGTGTGCTGGCGCGACACGTGGCCCGATCGTCCATCCACACTTGATGTGCTGGCGCTTGATCGGATGCTGCCGACGTTGCCGGCGCAGAGCTGATCAGGATGCCGAATTCACCAGCAGCAACCGAAACGGGCGGTCCGTGTCCGCACTGCACAAACACGCTTCCGACTGGCCGTGGGGTGACCTTCTGTCCGCATTGCGGACTGAATGTCACGATGGCACAGTGCCCGGCGTGCAGCAGCGAAGTCGAACCGGGGTGGCATTTCTGCGTCACCTGCGGCCGCGACGTGAGTGCACTGCCGGCGAGCGCAGTTGTCGTGCGGCACCAGGCGCAACAACGCTGAATCGATTGCGTTACTGATTGCGCGTGGGGTTGCCCGCAGTTGAGCCACCGGCGCGCGCAACCACATTCAGCGAATCAGGGTGTGCAGATCACCAGCACCGCACCACCCAGCACTCGGCCACCGGCACGAATGCACGCCGCTGGATAACCGTCATACCGCGCGTACCGACGATCGCGGTTGCGGTATTCCCATTCATCGCGTTCACGCGCGTAGCGTTCGCGATCGTAGCGCTCTCGTTCGTAGCGCGCACGCTCATAGCGCTCGTGTTCCCAGCGTTCGCGCTCGTATCGCTCACGATCGTCGCGTGCACGATCGTAGCGGTCGCGGTCATCCCGATCGCCGTCGTAGCGATCACGCTCATGACGTTCCCGATCCCTGCGATCGTCGTACCGATCCTCATCGCGATTACGCTTGCAGCCCCACGCGTGCCCGCGGCCGCAGTCGTCGTCGCCGCTGACCGGCGTGAAAGCGGTGCTGCGCGTGGCCGCGACGGTGGCGGATTCGCGCACCGAAGGCGCGGCCACCACGGTCGCGGGGGCGAGCAGCGCGAGCGCTGCAGCGGCAAGAATTCTGATGCGCAAGGGAGCCTCCACTGGTGATCCGCGTCGATCGGGACGGAACCAATCAATGCACCAGCCATGCCTGACACCTAAGTCGCTTCATTGCAACACTTTAGCGTTTCGCTTCGGGCTGATTCGTCCTCTTTCGACGGCGGGCACCGTCCTGTTGCGAGGACACAGTCAAAAGGTGAGTGTCGCGCCGCCCAGGCTGAGGCCAGCCGCAAGGCCGAAGAGCACGACCCGATCACCGCGCACAATCCGACGAGAATGCACCGCTTCGCTGAGTGCCAGCGGGATCGAGGCAGCGATGCAGTTGCCGCGAGTGGCGAGGTTCACCACGATCTGCGACTCGTCGAAGCCCAGCATTTTCCATCCAAGCTCGATGCCATGCCGGCTTGCCTGATGCGGTACAACCGCGGCCACGTCATGACGCGACCAGCCGGCACTGTCGCAGAGTGCGTCCATGAATGGCGTGAGCAGCGGCGCGGCTTTCCGAAACAGTTGCGGGCCACGCATGGCAAAGAGATTGTGCGCCGCGGTCGTCTCCGGATCGTTGGGATGATGAAGCGTGCCGCCGCCGCTGATCTGGCTCAGCTCCGCACCGGAGTGCCACGTCTGCAGGCGCGAGGAGTGAAGCACACTGCCGCTGTCGCCCGCGTACGACACGACAACGGCCGCGGCGGCGTCACCGAACAGCACTGCGCTCTCGGGCTCGCACGGATTCAGGCTGTGCGATGTGCTCTCGCTGCTGAAGACAAGGACGTGCCGATGCGCGCCGCCTGCGATGAGTCGCGCCGCGACATCGAACGCCGCAAGAAATGAGAGGCAGGTGGCATTCACGTCGAAGCACGCCGCCACCCCTTCGGGGGCATCGAGTTCGCGCTGCACGAACACCGCGGTGCACGGGATAGCTTGCTGCGGCGTGCTCGACGCACCGATGATGGCCGTCAGGTCCGCCGCTGCGATGCCAGCCATCGCAAGTGCCTCACGCGCGGCGGCGGCGGCCATGAACGCGGAGCTTTCGCCGCCGCAGCGACGTCGCTCGCGCACGCCGGTACGATCGTCGATCCAACCCGGAGCGAGACCGAGCTCAGTTTCCAATTCGTGGTTGGTGACGATGCGCGTTGGCAGATACGATCCGATACCAGCGATGCGGGCCGGCAGGGCGACGGCGGTGTTCATTGCGTTGCCGCCATCGGCTGTGCGTCGGGCATCTCATTCCAGAAGCGTACGACACGTCGACGCTTGACACCCGCGATCGCCTGCGGAATGCCGTCATGAACGGTCACGTCAGTCGCGCGACAGCCATACTCGCCGAGCGACTCGTGGACAGATTGCTGAAGGCGCGTAGCCACTTCTGCGAAGTCGGCGCCGGCGACAACTGTCACAAAAATCCGCAACTCTCCGGCGACTGGTTGTTCGGCGCGATACTCCACAATACGCGCATCGGCCAGCAGAATCATGCGACGAATTGCATCAGGGAAAATGATGCGCAGGGAATCGTCGGCGCGCGGAAACCAGCACAGATCGTCCTGTCTCCCTTCAATGGCGGCGATACGCTGCCACGATGATCCGCAGGCGCACGGAGTTGCGTCAAGGGCCAGCACGTCACCCAGGCGGTAGCGGACAATCGGCTGTGCGCGTCGCCAGAGATCGGTAAGGATCGGCGTCACCCGCGACGTATCGTCGCCCGAAATCGCTTCGGTTTGCAGCAGCATCACGTCCTCCTGAACATGCAGGGCGCCGCGTCGGCACGTGACGGCGACCAGCCCCTCGGTACACTGGTACACCTGACCAACCGCCGCCTGGAAAACGTGCTCGACGCGCTCACGGTCGCGCGGTTCCAGCACTTCAGCGACGGAGATGATGCCTGACGGTGCTGCACACAGGTGTCCCTGTTCTCGCGCATCGGCGAGCAGGCCAAGCAGCGACGGTGGCCCGACGATCAACTCTGGGCGAAATTCATTGAGCTGAGACACGACAGCGTCCAGCGGCATCATCAGATCGAAAAAGCGGAACTGAACCAGTGACGATGTCCGCTCGTACAAGCGGCTGTTGGCGCGCAGAAAGAATGCGACGCGGTGACCTGGTCGCAGCCCGGGAATGACCCGGGCGAGGATCGTGCCAGCCCACCGCGTCTGCTCGTCCGGGCTGACGAGAAACAGGCCGCGATGACCCGACGTGCCGCTGGACAATCCAACGGTGCAGCCATTCGCGACGGGGTTGAAGTCACGGGTGCGTTCCGCCTCGAGCGCTACCCGCATGGCTGCATCGCGCGAGACACCGACCGTGTTGAACCGATCGAAGTGTGTCATCATCGCGCGCTTGTCGACGGTGGGAAACGATTGCCAGGTTGCAGTCGGCTGATGTTGCCAGAGCTCGCGATAGAACGGGCTGAGTTCGCGGACATCGTCGATGAGCGTGGTCGCGCGACGCTGCTGCCAGCGGTGCAGGCGATCACCGTGCAACGCGGCGGCACGCCATCGCGCCGCAATGTATGACGCAAGAACGTCGAGGCGTTTCATGCGCCTTGACCCCATCGCAGTGTGTCGGGACAATGCGTGGGGAGGATCACGACATCCGGTCGCGCGAGAGCAAAGTCGTGCAGTGCGTGCAGCGTCGTGACCAGCGCACGCATGTCATCCTGAATGGCGCCGGTGAGCCAGTGCGGCGGCCGCTGCTCACGGTACGACTGCGTTGTCCACGCGCCATCGGCGCAGAGCAGCACGTCGCCCCGCCCGGTGTGCACGAGCGCACCGATCTGGCCGCGCGCATGTCCCGGAAGTGAAATCAGCAGTACGCTGCCGTCGGCGAAGAGGTCATGCGTGATACCGAGGTGCGGAAGCGATTGATCCCGAAATGCGGTGATGACCTGCGCGCGGTCCGCGAAATCATCCGGGAAGAGCTGCTGCAGCACGCCGCGTCGCACGGCGTGCAGGCCCGTGACGCGCTGTTGCAGCTGAAGCGCATCGGCTGAAATGACAAAGCGGGCGTTGGGAAAGTCACGCAGTCCGGCGACGTGATCCGCATGCAGATGCGACACAATCACGGTGCGCACATCCGAATGCGTGACGTGGTGGCGATCGAGTTGCAGCAGCACCGGCATACCGAGCGTAGTCGGTGTGGCGTACGCATAGATCCGATCAGGCCAGTGCGCGAACGCCTCGAGGATCCGTGGCGCGTAGCCGGTATCGAACAGGATTGCGCCGCGAACCGGATGCTGCAACAGGAAGGCCGGTGCATGACAACGCGCATTCTGCCATCCGGTGCCGCGCGCGATCAGCGCAGAGCGCGCAGTGCAGTATCCGGTGTCGAGCACCGACAGCCCGATGGAGGCGGTCATGCGTCGCCGATCCCGCGCCGCAGTGCGTCGATCGTGCGCGCCAAACCGTTGGAGCAGGTCACGCGCGGAGCATATTCGAGGCGCTGACGGGCGCGCGAGATGTCGTACGTCTGTGTGCGGGCGAGGATCTGCGCCGAGTATCGCGTGAGGGTGGGTTCGCGCCCGGTGATGGCGGCGACGGCTTCCATCGCACTCGCGGCCGCAAGTGCCACGCCGATGGGCACGGTCCCCCGCGGAAGTGGCAGCCCGATGCCGGCCAGCAGCTCACGAATCATCGCCCAGAGCGAGACGTGCTCGCCGCCGGTCACCAGGAATGTTTCGCCGATTCCAGCGGTCGCGCAGAGCGCGCACTCGATGGCGTGAACCACATCGTCAACGTGCGTGACATCGACGGCATTGGTTCCGTTGCCGATCTGCGGAAGCGCACCGCGCTGCGCGGCGCGAACGAGGCGCGGAACCAGTGCGCGATCACCGGCGCCGTAGATGGCCTTGGGACGGATAATCAGCGTTTCCAGCTCTGCCGACGCCGCACGCACGAGCTCCTCGGCGGCGCGCTTGGTCCGTGCATATTCGCTGGTGAGACGCACCGGATATGGTGCCGTATCGTCAACGAGGTGTTGGTCGTGTCCGTCGAAGATCACCGCCGGCGACGAAACGTGCACCAGTCGCCG
The DNA here is from genome assembly GCA_031380785.1 of Gemmatimonadaceae bacterium. Taxonomy (GTDB): domain Bacteria; phylum Gemmatimonadota; class Gemmatimonadetes; order Gemmatimonadales; family Gemmatimonadaceae; genus JACMLX01. Next base: position 10,600 of record JANMWU010000691.1, on the reverse strand, counting down.
CACGCGATTGCCACGCGCGGCGGCGATCACATTGGCGGTACCACTGACGTTGGCGTCGACAAAATCCTGTCGCGCGCCCCATGGCGCCGAGAGGGCGGCAGCATGGACGATCGCGTCACAGCCGGCGGCGGCGGCGTTCAGCGCAGCGGTGTCGGCCAGTGCGAAACGGCAGATGCGCACATTGCCGGCGAACGACAATCGTGACGCGTCACGACCCTGCGCGTGCACTGCGACGCCCTGAGATGCGAGGGCACGGACCACGTGGCTGCCGAGAAATCCGGAGGCACCGGTGACGAGAACTGTACGAGGCAAGGCGGACACATCGGGATCATACACTGCCGCCGCCGAATCCTTCGGGCCGGATGTCGGGCCGGCACCGCCTCGGTCGCTCAGGGTATCATCAAGGCTGTCCCAGGCTGTCTGAATCCGGCGACACCGGTATTTCGTCGGGATGGAGAGAAGTTTCCTCCGGCGTGAACCCGCACCAGCGCCGGCGATCAGTTTGACTCGTCACCCGACCGCTTACATGGGTACGCAAGGCACAGCGACCGATATCGTGATTCTGTCCGCCGTCCGCACGCCATTCGGCACCTTCGGCGGGACGCTGAAGGACATGTCGGCGGTCGACCTGACAGTCGTGGCGGCGCAAGCTGCCATGCAGCGCTCGGGCGTCGAGCCGGCGGACATCGGGCACTCGATTTTCGGCAATGTGATCCAGAGCACGACCGACACGGTGTATTTCGCGCGACATGTCGGGCTCAAGTCCGGGTGTCCGATCGAGGTGCCCGGCCTCACCGTCAACCGCCTGTGCGGCTCGGGATTTCAGGCCATCGTGAATGGTGCGCACGAGATCATGACGGGCGATGCCAATGTCTGCCTGGTCGGTGGTGGCGAAAGTATGTCAGGGGTGCCGCATGCGGCGCGTGGGCTGCGCTGGGGATTGTCGTATGGCGCATCGCCGAAGCTGGAGGATCTGCTGTTTGAGGGGCTGGTGGATTCATACTGCCAGACGTCGATGGGTGTCACGGCCGAGAATCTCGAGAGCGCGTATCACCTGGGCCGGCAGGCGGCGGACGAATTTGCGCTGCGCTCGCAGCAGAACACGCGTGATGCGTGGGCGAATGGACTGATTCGCGACGAAATCGTGAACGTGCCGGTGATGGACAGGAAGTCGAAGCAGCTGGTGGATTTTGCGCGCGACGAGCACGCGCGACCTGACAGCACCATTGAGTCGCTGGCAAAACTGCGGCCGGCGTTCAAGCCCGATGGTGTAGTGACGGCAGGTAATGCGTCAGGCCTGAACGATGGCGCCGGCGCGCTGGTGATCGCGCGCGCGGAATGGGCAAAGACGCGTGGCATCGCACCACTGGCGCGACTGGTGAGCTGGGGCGTGAGCGGCGTTGATCCGCGGATCATGGGCATTGGGCCTGTCACGGCGTCGCGTACAGCACTCGCACGAGCCGGGATGACGCTGGACCAGATGGATCTGATTGAAGTGAATGAAGCATTCGCGACGCAGGCACTGGCGGTGCAGAAGGAGCTCGGAATTCCGATGGCGAAATTCAACCTGCACGGCGGCGCGATTGCGATCGGCCATCCGCTCGGGGCGAGTGGCGCGCGCATCGCGGCCCATCTCACGCATGCGCTGCGCATGCTCGGCAAGCGGTACGCCCTCGGTTCGGCGTGTATTGGCGGCGGTCAGGGCATTGCCGTCGTGCTGGAATCGATGACGTGAGCGATCCAACGCCTCCTGCCATGCTGGATCGTGGCGCGCTGGAGCGAGTGCTGGCGCGCGCGACGGAACTCGCGTCGCAATCGGCGGATGTCCCGGACGGCATGACCGAGGCTCAGCTGTTCGAGATCGGCAAGGAAGTCGGTCTGGCGCCGGCGACGCTGCAGCAGGCGCTGGCCGAGGAGCGCACGCGGGTGGTGCTGGCTGAAGAAACGGGAATGGAAGCGCGGGTGATGGGGCCGGTGGCGGTCAGTGCCACGCGCGCGATTCGGTATCCGCCTGACGTCGTACTGGCGGCGCTCAAAGAGTGGATGACGCGCGACTATCGCATGATCCCAAAGCGTCGCTATGGCAACCGTCGCACGTGGGAGCCGCGCGGTGGTGTGTTCGCCGAACTCGATCGCACCCTGCGTGGCAATCAGGCCGCGGCAGCGCTGATGAAGGCGAGCGAAGTAGCGGTGACGGTGAGCGCCATCGGCGACGGTCGCACTGCGGTCAGACTCGACGCCGATATTGCGCAGCTGCGGCGGACGAGGCGCAGGAGCGGGATGGCGCTTGGCATCAGCGGTCTCGCTCTGGGCACGGTGCCGGTGGTGCTTGGCGCGGTGCTGGCGCCAATCGCGATGCTGCCGCTCTTTCTGCTGTTCGGAACCATGCCGGTGATTGGCATGGGCATTGGTGGATGGTCAGTGGTGAAGGGGCATCGGAAACAGGCCGAGCGTTCGCAGCTGGCATTGGAGCAGCTGCTGGACCGCCTCGAGCACACGCAGATGCCGCGGGCAGCATTGGTCGGCGCCGGATCACCGTTGCTGGCGGACACGCTCACCGCAGTTGCGCAGGGTGTGCGCGAGGTCGCGAAAGCCGTTCAGGATGCAGCTGCTTCTAAGCGCGGGATGCGATAGCGTCGCAGCGCATTCAACGGGCAACGGCAACTGCGTAATCGCAAAACTGCAACTGCCGCAAAAGTGCGTGCGCGTTGCGTGACAGCTCAGGAAAGACGGGAACTGGCAAACTGCCTTGACGCGAAGGCGCAAAGAAAATGCATGGCTTTCATTCGAAATGCGACTTTCTCGCGCACGCGGACCGAAGCGTCTTTTAGAACTGCAAGGGCAGCTGCTGTTCCAAATTACGTCGAAGGTTTCGCGCTGCACATTCGATCGCAGCGCGGGTAGATCGCTTCGCGACTTCGCGGCTTCGCGTCAAAGCTGTTCGCGGTCGTCGCGACCCAGCGATCGAGCCGTTTTGCGGCAGTTGGCAGTTTTGCGATTAAGCAGTTGCTCTTCAGCAGCTACCGCGAGGCCGGAACTCTCACGCGCCCGCGAGCACGAACGCGCGGAGTTTGACGCGTTCTACAAGCCAGCGCACGGCGGCGTTGCTTCCGACGAGCAACGGAGCGAGGAATAGAAGCGACTTCACTTCGGCGCGGGTGATCTTGACCACGCCGCCGTGCTGCAGCATCGCGCGCGTCTGCGTGAGGTCGCGCAACGTGGCGAACGCGAAGAGCAGCGGCCAGACGCAGAAGGTGCGGATGCTCCACGCACGACGCGGCACCATCAGCAGATAGCGCACCGCGTCTTCAAGATCGGACCACGCCAGCTTCACCAGGTCGGTGAGTGCAGCGTGATTGGCCTGCGAGTGCGCGGCGGAGAGGATCGTGGCGTGTCCACTGCCATGTGCCTGCAGCGCATGCTCAGGGATGTAGATCGAGTTCTCATGTTCGGCATCGGCAGCGACATCCTTGAGGATGTTCACCGTCTGCAGCGCCTCACCGAATTGCCGACTCTTCTCGCGCAATTTGGCGTAGACCGTCTCGCTCACGGCGTGCGAATGCTCGTGCCAGAGATCGGTGAGCATGTAGCCAACCGTGCCCGCGACGTAGTAGCAGTACTCCTTGTACTCGTCGAGTGTCTGAATCCGGATGCCGTGCGGATAGAGCAGAACGAACTTGCGCATGCCGCGCGCCATCTCCGCCACCCAGCGATACACGAGCCGCTGCGACGCGGCCGGCAGCGAGCCAAAGAGGGCGAACACCTTACCTGTGCCGCCGCTCAGCTCGACATGCGCTGCATCACCCGGCCACGATGCAAGGTCGGCGGCCAGTGCCGTCGCGCTTGATGGATCGTCAAAGCAGAGCAGGAAACGATCGATCGTGGCCGCCTTGAGGTCAGCGTCGAGCTGAGGCGCGTCCTCGATGGTATCGGCGATGCGACAGAGCAGGTACGCGGCGAGCACCGCGCGGCCCAGCTCGCCCGGCAGCACACGGACGCTGAGGGCAAAGGTGCGCGATACGCGCGGCAGGATGTCTCGACACCAGCGGTCCACCTCGCGCGCGGTGGGACGCTGCGCAAAGGCCGGAAGCTGGTCGGCGGGACGATCGACGTCCGCCGGAGATCGAAACTCGTGTGAAGGCACTGTCAATATATGGTTGCGATCCGCACAGGACGCCACGCGAGGGCGAAGTGCCCCTCTACACAAGCAGTCTCGGTTGGTGCATCTATCGGCGTGATGACGCCTCCGGGGTTCCGCGGTACGTACCGCAACGATGACGATGCGCGCGGCGTGTACTCGGAAGCCGCCGGCATCGCGCGGATCATTCCCCGGGCGATCGCAGTTCCGGCTGATATCGACGACGTGGTGACGCTGGCCGCCTGGGCGCAAATGACGCAGACGCCCCTCATTCCGCGCGGCTCCGGATCATCGATGTCGGGAGCAGCGATCGGTAACGGAGTTATTGTCGACCTGAGTCGTCTCGCGACTATCGGATCGATTGATCCGGCGACGAAGCGCGTCTGGGTCGGTCCGGGCGCGGTGCGCGACGCGGTGGATGCCGCCGCGGAAGCCGAAGGCTTGTGGTTTCCCGTCGATCCGTCGAGCGGCGCGTGGGCGACGATCGCCGGGATGGCCGCCACGAATGCCGCCGGCCCACACACGATGAAACACGGAGCGATGCGTCACTGGGTGACCGCGCTCGAGTGCGTGTTTGACGACGGCTCGCGCGCGACGATCCGTCGTGGCGGAGAGTTACCGACGCAAGCGAAGTCGGTGCCGGCCATCCGTCGATTCTCGACGCAGGCGATGAGCACGATTTTCACTACGGCGATGGCCGAGCCGATCGCAAAGATCCGGCACGCCGGCGTGCGCAAGGAATCGTCGGGATATGCGCTGGTGGAGTTTGCGAAGTCGGGCGATCTGGTGGATCTGTTGGTTGGCAGTGAGGGCACACTGGCGTTGATCGTGGGCGTCGAACTGCAGCTGCTGGATCGGCCGCCTGGGCGCACGTCTCTCTGTGCCGGATTCACGACGCTTGAAGCGGCGGTCACGGCGGCCGGTCGCGCGTCGGGACTGGGCGCGGCGACATGCGAACTTCTCGATCGCACCTTTCTCGATGTCGTGCGACAGGGCGCGCCGGACGTGCAGGTGCCGACTGATGTGGAAGCGCTGCTGCTGCTCGATGCGGAAGCGTCGACGCAGGCCGACGCCGACGCGCTGGCGGATTCGATCGTGGCGGCGTTCGAAGCAGCTGGCGCGACAGGACTCACGCGCGCCAGTGAGACACACGCGATTGAACGGCTGTGGCATATCAGACATGCGGCCAGTCCATTGCTGGCGACAATGACCGACATCGGCGCATCGATGCAGTTCATCGAAGACGGTGCGGTGCCGCCGCAGGCATTGCCGGAATACGTGCGCGGCATTCGCGCCATTCTCGAACACCATGGATTCACCGGCGTGATATTCGGCCATGCTGGCGATGCCAACGTGCATGTGAATCCGCTGGTGGATGTGCGAAAGCCCGACTGGCGCCAACACGTCGAAGCGGCGCTGGACGAAGTGGTGACGCTCACGGCGGTCCTCGGCGGCACACTGACGGGGGAACACGGTGACGGTCGGCTCCGCACGCCGTTCCAGACGCGCATGTGGGCGGCCGATGCAACTGTGCTGTTTGATCTGGTGAAGCGGTGCTTCGATCCGCGCGGGATTTTCAATCCGGGCGTGAAGGTTGCGCTGCCGGGCCAGCAGGCGCTGACCGATATCAAATACGATCCGGCGCTCGCACCCCTCACTGACGCGGCACGCCGCGCGCTGGACATCGTCAGCGACGAGCGGGCGTACGCTTCGTTCCGTCTCGATCTGCTCGAGCCGTAGTTGCCTGGCTAACGTCACGACAGTTGAAGTTCGCGGTTCGTAGCGCACGTGGCCGTGGGTAGGTTTGTGGGCGGTTCAGACGCCGCCGATCTCCCAACGCCAGCCCGCCGCGACCGTGCCCGAGTTTTTTACCGCGCCCCGCCTCACGCTCCTGTCACGACCGCAGTTCCTCGAGCCGGAGCACCTGGGGGTAGCGTGGCTGGGTGAGGCGACCGACGGAGAAAAGCTGGCCGAATTTGCCGGACGACTCTGCTACATGAGCCAGCGGAACCCGGCCGGTCGCACTACGCGCGACTATCTCGAGAACATCAAGAAGCAGGGCCACGGCAGTGTGCTGGAACACGCCAACTACGCCATCCTGTTTGAAGGCGTGAGCCGTTCACTGACGCACGAGCTGGTGCGCCATCGGGCCGGTTTTGCCTATTCGCAGCTGAGCCAGCGCTATGTGGATGAGAGCCAGGCGGCGTTCGTGGTGCCACCCGCAATGGTTGGCGATGACGCACTCGAATCGGCGTGGCGTACCCAGATCGAGTCGGCTCAGGCAGCCTATGTGCATCTCGTCGATGAACTGATGCAGCGCTATGGCTGGGTGGCCGACAAGGTCCACCGTCGCAAGATGGCTCGCGAAGCGGCACGCGGTGTACTGCCGAATTCGACCGAGACCAAGATCGTGGTGACGGCCAATGCGCGCGCCTGGCGCACGATGCTCGAGCTGCGTTCCAGTGAAGGGGCGGAGCTCGAAATCCGCCGCCTGGCTGTGGCCGCTCTGCGAATGCTGTTGGCAGAGGCGCCGGCGTTTTTCAGCGACTTCGAGATTTACTCCGCCGAGGATCGTCGCGAGGCGGCACGCATCGGCTTCCACAAAGTCTGAGAGGATTCATGCTTGATCGTGTTCGCGCTGCTCGTTCGGCGCTGATTGGCGGTGCAATTCTGTTGGCGGCGTGCGCGCCACAGCGTCCGGTGGTCGCCCCCGTACCGGCGGCGACCCCGGCTCCCGCCACAACAGCGATGCCGGCACCGGTAGCGGTCACGCCACCTGCGGCTTCTACAACGCCAGCTGCCCCGACGAAGCCAACGGTCGCGTACCGTACGGCGCCGCCGTTCTGGCATCTGCTCGATCCGGCGACTGACGGCGTCGTCGGCGTCGGCGCCCGTCGGGCGTTGACCGAACTGCTGGCGAACGCGGCGCCGAAACGGCTGATCACGGTGGCGGTGATCGATGGCGGCGTTGACACGTCGCACGCCGCACTGCGGAGCGCGCTGATTCTCAACGCGAAGGAATCGCCGGCCAACGGTCGCGACGACGACGGCAACGGTTATGTCGATGATGCCAGAGGCTGGAACTTCATCGGCGGTGCCAACGGCAACATCGACGACGAACAGCTCGAGTTGACGCGCCTGGTGAAGCAGTGCCGTGCGAACGGTGGAAAGAGTGCCGTCAGCGCGCCGTGCACGGAGCTCGAAGGTGAATTCACCAAGCAGCGCAATGAAGTCGCCGGGCAGTGGGCCGGACTCAAGCCGGTGCTGACACAGTACGATTCGCTGCTCAGCATCGTCGCGAAAGACAACGGGGTGACGAAGGCGTCGATTACCGACGCCACGCTGAGCAAGATGGAACCGAAGACGCCGGCGTCGCGGGCGGCGCTGCTGCGGTTGCAGGGGTTCTCGCAGAACGGCCTCACGCCGAACGTGTCACGCGCCGCCCGCAAGCAGATTCAAGGTCGCCTCGAGTATGGCCTCAACCTGTCGTTCGATGGCCGCACGGTGATCGGTGATACGCCGGCGATGGGCCGCCACTACGGCAACGCCAACGTCACGGGCCCCGACGCGTCGCACGGTACGGCCGTGGCGAGCGTCATTGGTGCCGTGAGTGGCGACAGCGGATTCGTCGGCATCGCGCCGGGCATCCGCATCCTGCCAGTGCGTGTGGTACCAAATGGCGACGAAAATGACAAGGACGTCGCGAACGGCATCCGCTACGCGGTCGAGGCCGGAGCGCAGATCATCAACATGTCGTTCGGCAAGCCGTACTCACCGGGCAAGGCGGCGGTGGACAGTGCGGTGCAATTCGCGGTGTCGCGTGGCGTGCTGCTGGTGCATGCGGCCGGGAACGAGAGCACTGACGTTGATGCCTCACCGACGTTCCCGAGCGCGAACTACGCCGGCAACGCCGGTCGCGCTGCCACCTGGATCGACGTCGGCGCCTCGAGCTGGCGCGACGGTGACCAGCTTGCGGCCGACTTCAGCAATTACGGACATACCACCGTTGAACTGTTCGCGCCCGGCGTGTCAATCTTTTCGGCCGCCCTGAACAACGAGTTCGCACGCGAGGATGGCACCAGTCTGGCGGCGCCAGTGGTCAGTGGCGTGGCGGCACTGCTGATGTCGCAGTTCCCGACGCTGACTGCCGCGGACGTCAAGCGGATCCTGATGGCGACAACGACGCAGTACCCGAACCTTCAGGTGTCGAAGCCAGGCAGCCGCTCGCAGAAGGTGCCGTTCTCGTCGCTGTCGATTTCGGGGGGCGTGATCAACGCCTACGAAGCGGTGAAAATGGCGCAGCGCGAAACCGGAAAAGCGCAGTAGTGCCGCGTCGGAGCGACATGGACCCGTAGTCCAGCAACCAAACTTGCGATGCCATATGAAACGGGGGCCGGCGATGCGTCTGCATCATCGGTCCCCGTTTCCGTGCAGTACAGCTCGGACGAGTCAGGCGGCGAGATCATCCTCCATGGGTTCGGCGTCCAGATCGCCCTCGGCCTCACGCAGTGACGCGAGCATTGCATCACTGTCCAGATCGCCAGCAAACTGTTCGCGAATCGGAACACGAATCGCGGCACTGTGTTCCTCCTGACCACGCACACTGAGCAGATGCGCAATCGCGGTCCGCAGCTGGGGACCGTTGGAGCTGAGCAGCATTGCAGCATCGTCGCGCAGCACTGCAGTGGCGAGTGACAACTCGTCTCCGAACGCACTGCCGTCTGCTGCGATCCGCCACACCGAGTGTGGCCGACCGCGGTTTGCGGCCGCGAGCGCCCAGGCGAGGTGCGTCACTGTCGGGTCGCCAAAGAGCGTGACGACCTGATGCCGTGATGCCGCCGGATCAACTCCGTCGGACCATCGCATCGCTTCGGCAACCACGCCAGCCAGCACCGGCGTCGTGGCCATCCGAACAAACACATCAATCATTGACATCCTCCCATGCTGCACACCGTGTCGTTGCGGCTGATTCCGCAGCGAAGGTTTTTCAGGCGTCCGGAGACACCTGCAGGCATCGCGCCGTATCCGGCGCCGCTGTGCCCAGGATACAACGCCAGCAAGCGCCGTACCATCTCGGATACTGCGCCCGGAACGCTTTCGTCACGGGCCAGTGCGGGCGACGGTTTGGACGTCGACACCTGCGGAAGTGGACACTTCTGACCGCGGGTGTGTCGCAACGGTCGGCATCACTTGCCGGCGCTGCGGCGATCCCTACTTTGCGTTCCATGACACCGACTACCGAGCGAACGCGGGCGACAATTCTGGTTGTTGAGGACCGCGCAGAAGTGCTGGAAGTCGTTTCACGGACGCTCACCGAAAGCGGGTACGATGTTGTTACCGCGCAGGACGGTGAATCGGGTCTCGCGATTGCGATCGACCAGGCGCCCGACCTGCTCATTCTCGACATCGGCCTGCCGAGGGCGAATGGCCTCGACGTTGCGCGCGAACTGCGCGGGCGCGGCTTTCGTGCGCCGGTGCTCATGCTCACCGCTCGCGTCACGGTCGGCGATCGCGTTGCCGGCCTCGACGCCGGTGCCGATGACTACCTGGTGAAGCCGTTCGATGTGGACGAACTGGTCGCCCGCGTTCGCGCGTTGCTGCGCCGATCAACGCTGCGCGATGAGGAACTTCTGCTGCGCGTCGGCACGCTGCAGCTGGACACGGTTTCGCGCGAAGTCACGAGGGATGGTGCCGCGATTTCTCTGACTCAGAAGGAATACGCGCTGCTCGAATACCTGATGCGACACTCGGGACACGCCGTGACGCGCGAGCAGATTGCCGAGCATGTGTGGAAGACGGAATTTGATCCGTCCACCAACATCGTTGATGTGTACATCAACTATTTGCGCAAGAAGATCGACGGATCTGAAGGGCCGCAGCTGCTACACACGGTGCGCGGCACCGGATATATGCTGCGCGCCTGATCGGGTTCGTGCCGGCAGCCAGCCGTGGTGTGGCGCGATGCGACTTTGCTAGTACGGTACGGCGGCTGGTATAGTGGAGCTCTCACCGCGCAAGCGCGTCAGAACCGCCGGCGCAAGCCGATTGAGCGTCGGAGTCAATTCGGCCAGCAGCCAATCGGCTGCCCACGCGTCAGCGGCGTGCGCGCGGCGCCACGATTCAGTAAGACGCGCCGCGACGGCTCCGCTGTCGCCAGCCGCTGCCAGCAATTCCACCGCCAGCGCATCCTGCAGCTCGCGACCGGGGAACCACGCATCTCGCCCGGCCACCAGCGACTCGGCCTTCGCAAGGCTGGTTTGCGCTCGACTCGTCTCGCCGAGTCGGAGCCGGCAGAGTCCTGAGCCCGACACTGCGCCCACTTCCACATCGTGCTGGCCGACACGTTCCGCAAGCGACGCGGCCACGTCGTAGAGATCCGCCGCCGCTGAGAGTTCTCCGCGCTCACGATCGAGATGCGCGAGGTGATACAGCGCCAGGAGCTGACGTTCGCTGTTCTGCACG
>JANMWU010000409.1:0-4553 GCA_031380785.1 Gemmatimonadaceae bacterium | reverse complement strand
CACGATCGGACTGCGCGGCGCTGCGCTGCTGATTGGCGTAGTGGCCAGCCTCATCATCGGCTCGCTCACCAGCCTCGGCATCGGCAACTATGCGCCGACCATGGCCGTAACATATATGCTCGGCATGAACCAAAAGGCAGTTTTCCCGATCATGGCCACGTCGGCGGCAGTGATCCTGCCCGCTGCCGCGATCCGCTTCTATCGCTCCGGGCGCTTCGATCGGCGCGCTGCCGCCGGATTTGCACTCGGCGGAATCCCTGGTGTACTGCTCGCGGTGTACGTCGTGAAAGAGTTGCCGCTCGATGCGGTGCGCTGGATTGTGGTGGCGGTGTTGCTGTACACGGCGGTGACGCTCTGGCGATCATCGCGCAGCTGACGCGCGCGCGCGAGTAGAGCGCGAAGGGCTATACCCTCATATGCGTATACCCTCGTATGTGTATAGCATCGTATGTGTATAGCGGCATTCTTGCGGTCTGGCTACCCTCGCGACGGTCCCCTTGCTACGACTTTGAAGGCGTTCCGCCGCACCCATTGAATTTCAGAAACACCGAGCCCGACGCCGTACCCGACACCGTCGCACTCAGAATGCCGCCGACGCTGAAGACGGGCTCCGTGAAGCAACCGGACGACACAGTGAGCGCACCAGTGCTGGTCACAGTCGCGGTGTAGCTCAGCGATGTCGGGATGCCGGCCTTCACGGCGTTGCCGCTTGTGGTTGCCAGAATGTTGATGGTGCCGCCGACAGTCATGTCGCCGGTGGGCAACGCGCGATTGGCCGCGATGGTGGTACCACTCACCGGCGTGAATTGCGCGGTGACATTCGCCGCTCGCGTCTGCGACGCCGATCCGCCACTCGATCGCGCCTCGATCACCACCGTGCTCTTGTCGGCATAAGTAGCCGCGCTGGTCGAGGCCCAGTGTAACTCGATCGAGCCGGTCACAGTGGTCGTGACGGTCGTATCGCCTTTCGTGAGCGTGAGTACGAGGTTCGTGTACGTAGCGCGATACGCGAAGATCTCGCCGAGGTCCTGGATGCGGAGGCTGCCCGCCACGGTCGCGTTCGCGCCGTTCGTTGTGTACTTGCAGTCGCTGGCCACGTACTGCAGCGTCTGATCGTCGGGAATGCCGTTGTTGTTGGCGTCGGCTCCACCGATCTTGGTCGTTGCTGTGCATGCCGGCGCATTCTTGCCGTACGACGGGAGGTCGGGTGTCTGAATGTTGCGCATGCCCTTGATGGCCGAACCGGCGCTGCCAACGAGGGCGTTGACGAGATACGACGAGTCGGCGGCGTTCCAGCGATAATTTCCACTGGCGCCGACGGTGCTGGGGTCGACGATCTTGTCGCCGCCGCTGCACGCAATCAACGTGAGGCTCGCCGAGCCAACAGCCATCAGTCGCGCCGCGCGGCGTCGTGCGCTGTGATCAGAGGACGTTCGCATCAGAACCGCACTCCGGCTGTGATGGGAATGGTGTGGAAGTCGCCCACGGTGAGATAGCGCGCTTCGATGTAGACTCGCGGATTCAGCTGCAGCCCGACGCCACCGATTCCGGCGATGTCAGTGGTCGATTTGAACACGCCATTGGCGATGGTGCCGTTGCTGCCTGACGGCCCTGATGCCTGAAAACGGAAAACGCCGCCGCCGGCGAGCAGATATGGTCGCAGTGTGCGTTGATTGCTGAGACTCAGTTCGGCGGAGAGCGTCGCACCGAGATGAGTGAGCGACGAAGATTGCGTGATCGGAGCGCCACCGGCGAGCGCGGAGGCGGTTTGGCTGTAATGCGACGCCATGACATCGGCGCGCAGCCTCAGCGCCGTCGCCGGCGCCGCGAATCGCCACGCGGCACCGAGCACCGGACCGATTCCGAATCCGAATCCGGCGTTTGATGCACCACCGTAGACGCCGAGCGCGGGCCCGCCGTCGGCGACGGACGTGGCGCCTTTCCGCTTCGACGCCGTGGGAGAACCGCGGTTTTCACGCGTTCTGACGGGTGCGCCGGCAGATCCGGTGCTCCGACCCGTGGCCGACGTGGCGCCGGATGCCACGACCGCTGCGGATGCGGTGGTGGGCGCAGCGGCGGTCGGTCTCGAGGATGCGGGTGTCGCGGCCGAACCGGCAGATGACGCCGCGCCGCCGCTGCCGCCGGCGGTTTGCGATCCGGTTGCCGCGCTCCGTGGCGAGACGGCGGGTACGGCGCCGGCACGCGCAACGCGTGTCGGCGTGGGACCCGCTGCGCGTTTGGCCCTCGCCGCCGCCCGCCTGGCCTTCGCTCGCGCGATCCGGTTGGCGCGCGCGACCGAATCGCGCCTCGCGTTGGTCACTGACGTCGCAGCCGGAGCCACGGATTGCGCCAGGACTCTTTCCCACGGCAGCAGTGCGGCCATGCCGAACAGCACGGCGTACAGCGTTCCCGTGGACTGACGTACCCGGCAGCGCATGAGCGCCGACACGAAGCAGATCATTCGAGAGATCCTCAGGCAAACAGCGGACGTGAGCCGCCGCGCGCCGCGCCACTTCGCGCTCACACTCGGGTTCGCTGAACATGTGAGTCGGTACGTTGAGATGCAAGGTCACTCTCCCTACCTCTCCAGGCATGCACCAACAGACCGGCAGAAACGGATGAACGGTGCGGAGCACAGCAGGTCGACGTTCAGCACCGCAGTCACGTCGTGGCTGATGCAGTCCGATCCCACCATCCGCTGGCAGGTGATGCGCGACCTCACGGATACATCAGCGGACGACGTCGCGGCCGAGCGCGCCCTCGTCGGCACTCAGGGCGCCGGCGCGCGGCTGCTTGCACTGCACGATGCTGACGGACGGTGGGGAGGCTCCGCCTGGAACCACGGCTGGAACTCCACCATGCACGCGCTGCTGCTGCTGCGAGCCATGGGGCTCGATCCGGCGAGCGATCAGGCACGCTGCGCGCTCACCCTCGTTCGCGAGAACGTGACGTGGAAGGGATGTGGCCCGGAAGAGTGCGACACCAACGCCTTCTTTGAAGGCGAGATCGAGCCGTGCATCAACGGTCAGGTCGCCGCAGCCGGTGCGTACTTCGCGCAGGATGTGCGTGGCATCATCGACCGCTTGCTGACCGAGCAACTCAGCGACGGCGGCTGGAACTGCGAAGCGGAGCGCGGGTCGACGCGATCGTCATTTAACACCACCATCTGTGTGCTCGAAGCGTTGCTCGAATACGAACGTTCAGTCGGGGCTCAGCGTGACGTGACTGAGGCGCGTCTGCGCGGAAACGAGTATCTCCTCGAACGTCGACTCTTCCGTCGCAAATCGACCGGCGAAGTGATCTCGCGTGACCGGAAGGGCCACACCGACTTCACCATGTTCGCTTTTCCAACCTGGTGGCATTACGACGTGCTGCGCGCACTCGACTACCTGCGCCGTGCCGCCGCCAGGTTCGCGATCCACGCGTCGGGCCTTGACACGATCCAGCTCTCCGCCATCTTCTCTTTAAATCGATAAGAAGCCCTCGCCGCGCGCACCGTCACCCGAGCGACATGCCTGATCCGGTGCAAGTAGACGCGCGCGGATCCATGGATTTGCTGATCCTGAAGACGCTGTCGCTTGCCCCGCAGCATGGCTGGGGCATCGGGCAGCGCATCGGGCAACTGTCGGCCGGTGCACTCGATGTGAATCAGGGATCGCTCTATCCTGCCTTGCAACGGCTGGAACGCGCCGGACACATCACCAGCGATTGGCAGCTCACCGACAACAATCGTCGCGCGCGGTACTACACGATCACTCGGCAGGGTCGACGCGCACTCGGGGTCGAAACCGAGAGCTGGCTGCGCTTCGCCGCCGCGATGGATCAGCTGCTGCGCGCAACGTCATGATGTGCGCCGCATGAGCTGGATCACCGGGTTTCAGACCCGCCTCAGGCAGTTCCTTCAGCGAGATGCCGAGGATGAGCGACTGGCGGAAGAATTTCGTTTTCATCTCGAGATGGAAGCGGAGAAGAATGTTCATGCCGGCGACGACCCCGATGAAGCCCGGCGTCGTGCCATCGCGGCCTTTGGCGGTGTCACTCAGCATGCCGAAACGGTTCGCGGCGCACGTCGGCTGCTGGTCGTGGAAGATGCGTGGCTCGACATCAAATTCGCCCTTCGCACACTGCGACGCGATCCGGTGTTCACGGCAGTGGCGATCGGCATACTGGCCGTTGGTATCGGCGCCGCGACGGCGACATTCAGTGTGTTTCACGGAATCGCGCTTCGTGCACTGCCGGTACATCAGGCAGACGATGTGATCGTGGCCTGGAACACGCCGCGGACGAGTCGTGAACACCTGCCGTTCGCATACGCGGAACTGGCGGCGATACGTCAGGGCACACGGGTGTTCGAGTCGGTGGCTGGAGTGGCGTTTCAGGGCGCCGTGGATGTTGTAATGCTCGATGCGGGGCAGCCAGTGACGCTGCGTGCAACCTGGGTGACGGGCGAGTTCTTCCAGCTCCTGGGTGTGAACGCGGAGCTGGGTCGCATTATCAGCGGCAGCGACGATGCAGCCGGTGCCGAGAACGTGATGGTGATCAGCGACGCGTTC
>JANMWU010000597.1:0-2128 GCA_031380785.1 Gemmatimonadaceae bacterium | reverse complement strand
ACCGAAACGGGAAACCGGATCCGCGTTCGAAATCTCGTGTCGACCGACGTGGATTCACTGGTGACGAACGAGCGCGATGCGGAATCCATCGCGTGGTCACCGGATGGCGAGCGGATCGCGTTCACCACGCACACCTCGCGCGACGCACTGTACGTCACGCCGCGGAACGGCCGGTACGTGAACTTCCTTGCGGCGGCCGCCGGCGATGTCGCATGGTCGCCAGACGGACGCGTGATACTCGTCGCCGAACGGGATGATGACGACGTCGGCTACAACGGCGATCCCGACCGAGTGGGCGATCGGCGTGTGTCCGAAGCACTCTCGAACCGGAACCGTTTGCTGACAATCGCCGCTCCGGCCGCACCGGACAGCGCGCCGTCAGCTATCGCTGTGGAAGCGCTGACCGATCGCGCGTCGCGCAATAGCGATGCGTTCGATCGTTTTGCACGACGCATAGACCGCACGTATTTCAGTGCACCGGCAGCGGCGTCGCGAGCCGCAGCCTGGAAGGACGTCACGTCACGCTTGCGCGCGCGAGCCGTGAGTGCTGCGAATGACAGTGCACTGGACGACGTGATGCAGGCAGCAATCGCGCAGCGTCCGCCGCTGCGTGAGTCAGCCGAAGGGCGAGCCGCGGTATCGAGTGCCAATCCGGTTGCCACCGCTGCCGGCGTCGAGATGCTGCAACGTGGCGGCAATGTTGTCGATGCGGCAGTCGCCGTCTCGTTCGCACTCGGCGTCGTTGAACCCGATGCCAGCGGGATGGGCGGTTACGGCCAGATGCTGGTGCAGATGAAGGGAATGGATCGCCCCGTGCTGATCGAATTCATGGCACGCGTGCCTGAAGAGGCGACGCTCTCCAACGCATCGCTTCTGCAGAATGGTCGGTACCCGGAGGACGGGCCGATGCTGGTGATGGTGCCTGGCACAGTGGCGGGCATGCACACGGCCTGGAAGCGATTCGGCAGCAACAAACTGAAATGGAGTGAGCTGCTCGCACCGGCGATTCGCGCCGCACGCGATGGATATGTCGTGACCGACGGACTCGCGACTACGCTCTGGCTGGAGCGCGATCGGTTCGCAAAATATGAATCGAGTCGCGCGTTATTCTTCCGCGACAACAAGCCGCTGGTGATGGGTGACACAATCCGGAATACTGATCTCGCCCACACACTTGAACTGGTGGCGGCCGGTGGTGCCGATGGATTCTATCGCGGCGAAGTTGCGACTCGGTACGTCAGTGAGCTGCGCGGCCGCGGCAACGCAATGCGCACCACCGATCTGGCGCGCTACTTCGCGGCTGAACGCGCACCGGTGTCCACCACGTATCACGGCTACACGATCTACGGCAGCGCGCCACCGGTATCGGGCGGTGCAACGCTGGCGGCACAGCTCAACAATCTCGAGCAGGCGCCTGCACTTGCGCCATATACAAATGATGCCGCGACACTGCACGCGATGATCACCGCGTGGGAGCTGGTGCCGTCATCGCGCAATCGCATCGCCGATCCGGGGCTGTGGCCGGTGGATATTTCACCATTCGTGAGTAAGGACACGGCGCGCTCGCGCTGGAAGTGCTTCGATGCGTCGCATGCATTGACGGCGCGCAACTTTCGCGGCGACACGCTGAGCTGCGGTACGTCGCCGTCCGCTGCGGCACCAACCAGCGGCGCCGCGCGCGGGTCGGACGATGACGCACTGGCACAATCGGGCCCGGTCTCGGCGACCGACCCATGCAACGTGCAGGATCATGCGCGCGCGGCCGAGTGTCGCGCGCAGGGCACGACGGCATTCGTCGTCGCGGACGGCGACGGGAATGCTGTGGCGGTGACGCAAACCCTCGGCACATGGGGTGGAAATTTCTTTGTATCGCCCGGCCTCGGCTTCCTGTCCAACGACAAACTCACGTCCTACGGCACCAACCCGAACCTGTATGGCGCTCGGTTACCGTATGCGCGTCACGGATCGAGCATCTCTCCGACGATCGTGTTCAAGGGCACCGGCGCTGTTCGTCGCCCGGTGCTGGCCCTTGGTGCAGCGGGAAATGCGTGGATCAATGCGGCTGTTTTCCAGACGCTGGTGGGTGTGCTCGATTTTGGGCTGTCGCCGCAGCGCGCGCTGGAACTGC
>JANMWU010000595.1:0-4678 GCA_031380785.1 Gemmatimonadaceae bacterium | reverse complement strand
AATTTCGCCGGGAAATTCGTGCGTCGCGGTGATCCATTGTTCTCGATCTATTCACCGGCGCTTGTGAGCGCTCAGGAAGAACTCCTGATCGCCCGGCGTCTGGTAAGCGACGTTCGCGATGGCACCGCCGAGGCGCGTCGTTCTGCGGACGACATGGTCGCTTCGTCGCGTCGCCGGCTGGCCTACTGGGACGTCCCGCCGGACGAAATCGCCGCCATTGAAAAGAGCGGCGAGATGCGCCGCACGATCATGCTTCGGGCACCGACATCTGGTTTTGTGATCACGCAGATGCTGCTTGCCGGCCAGAAAATCAGTGCTGGTGACGCGGTGTATCGAATTGCAGACCTGAGTTCCGTCTGGGTGGATGGCGAAATCTTCGAGCAGGATACGCGGCTGGCGCGCGTCGGCGCGCGCGTGACCATCGAATTTGCGGCCCTCGGCGGCGAGACACGCGTCGGCCGTGTGGCCTACGTCTATCCGACACTCAATCAGGAGAGCCGGACCACGCGCGTGCGTGTGGCACTCGCGAATCCCCAGGCTACGCTCAAGCCCGGGATGTACGCGACAATAATTCTCCACAGTATCACCGCGCAGTCCGTCCTGAGTGTCCCGCGCTCGGCACTGATTTCGACCGGCACGCGAACGCTCGTTTTCGTTCGCGAAGCGGATGGCTCGCTTCGTCCCACCGACG
Source organism: Gemmatimonadaceae bacterium (assembly GCA_031380785.1). Classification (GTDB taxonomy): domain Bacteria; phylum Gemmatimonadota; class Gemmatimonadetes; order Gemmatimonadales; family Gemmatimonadaceae; genus JACMLX01. The sequence continues at coordinate 3,987 of JANMWU010000595.1, read as the reverse complement.
TACGCGTCGGGCAGACCACCGCTGATCGCGTCGAGATTCTCGCTGGCTTGCGCAAAAGCGACACAGTCGTGTCCTCCGGCACATTTCTGGTAGACGCCGAGTCGAATCTCAAGTCCGCGCTGGGCGGAATGGGCAGCATGCCGGGCATGGCTACATCCGGCAAATCGGGCGATGCTCCTCCGCGTGTCCCGGTTCCGACCGTTCCGACACCGGCCGGAAGATCGCCTGGCAAGGCGGCCGGATCGGATTCAACACCACGCAAGCCCGGGATGCGTTGATCATGCTGGCGCGCATCATTTCATGGTCAGTTGCGAACAAGCTCATCGTGCTGCTGCTCACCCTAGCGGCGGTGAGCGCCGGCGTTGTCGCAGTGCGTCGCACGAATCTCGAAGCCCTGCCCGATCTGTCGGACGTGCAGGTGATTGTTCAGACGGATTTCAACGAGCAGGCACCGCGCATTGTCGAGGATCAGATCACCTATCCGATCGCTGCCGAGATGCTCAAGGTGCCGGGTTCACGCGTTGTACGGGGATACTCGTTTTTCGGCGTGTCATTCGTCTACATCATCTTCGCTGACGGCACCGATCTGTACTGGGCCCGCAGTCGCGTGCTGGAATACCTCAGTGGGCTTCAGGGTCGACTGCCAAAAGGAGCCGTGGCGCGCCTGGGCCCGGACGCCACCGGACTGGGATGGGTATTCCAGTATGCGCTCGAGGATACCACCGGCCGACTGAATCTCGCCGACCTGCGCGGATTGCAGGACTGGTATCTGCGCTACCAGCTGACCGCGGTGCCGGGCGTGAGCGAAGTCGCCACACTCGGCGGCTATGAAAAGCAGTATCAGGTCGACATTGACCCGGCGCGGCTGCAGGCGTACGGCATTCCGGTGACGCGCGTCATGAGCGCGATTCAGAACGCCAACAACGACGTTGGCGCGATGGTCATGGAATTGAGCGAACGTGAGTACATGGTGCGTGGGCTCGGATATCTGCGCTCGCTGACCGATATCGAGAATGTCGCGGTCGGTGCCACGGCTTCGGGCACACCGATTCGCGTGGCCGATCTGGCCCACGTGAGCGTCGGCCCGGCGGTGCGGCGCGGCATAGCGGAACTTGACGGGCGCGGAGATGCGGTCGGCGCAATCGTAGTGATGCGCTTTGGCGAGAACGCTCTCAGTGTGATCGAGCGTGTGAAGGCGAAAATTGCCAGCATCCAAGGCAGCCTGCCTGTAGGCGTTGTGCTTCGCCCGGTGTACGATCGCTCCGCGCTGATCGAGCGGGCAATCACGAATCTGCGCGGCAAGCTGCTCGAGGAATCGATAATCGTCGCGCTTGTCTGCATCGTCTTTCTGCTGCACGCGCAGTCGGCGATCGTCGCGATTGTGACGCTCCCTGTCGGCATTCTGATGGCCTTCATCGCCATGCGATCGATCAACGTCGGCGCCGACATCATGTCGCTCGGTGGCATCGCGATCGCCATCGGTGCCATGGTCGATGCGGCGATCGTGATGATCGAGAATATGCATAAGCACCTGGAACAGGCGGTGGTGGCGAAGGAGACATCCGCGCCCGTCGGACAGAAGTCATTTTCGACGGGCGTCCTGACGACGGCCGAGCGATGGCAGGTGGTTGTAGAGGCGTCACGCGAGGTTGGGCCGTCGCTTTTCTTTTCACTGCTGATCATTACCGTCAGCTTTCTGCCGGTCTTTGCGCTGGAAGGGCAGGAGGGGCGGTTGTTCAAACCACTGGCCTTCACAAAAACGTTCGCCATGGCGGCCTCCTCACTGCTGGCCGTGACGCTGGTGCCGGTCGCAATGGGAATCTTTATTCGCGGAAAGCTCTATCGCGAACGCGCGAACCCACTCAACCGCGCTCTGATCTGGATGTACCGCCCGCTGATCACATTCGCGTTACGCCATCGCGCGGGGCTGATTGGCGCGGCAGTCGTGGCGCTCGCGTTGACGTGGATTCCTGTCTCGCGCATCGGCAGTGAGTTCATGCCGCCCGTGGAAGAAGGTACCGTACTGTTCATGCCGCAGACACTCCCCGGCGTCAGTGTCGCACGGGCACGGGAGATCCTCATAGGACAGGACCAGATTCTCGGACGAATACCGGAAGTGGAGCACGTGTGGGGCAAGGCCGGACGTGCCAATACCGCCACGGATCCCGCCGGCCTGGACATGTTCGAGACCACGATCACGCTCAAGCCGGAGAGCGAGTGGCGGCCAGGCATGACGTACGAACAGCTCATCGTGCAAATGGACAGTCTCGTGCGCACGCCGGGCGTCATCAACGCCTGGACCATGCCGATCAAGGGGCGCATCGACATGCTCGCCACCGGCATCAGAACACCGGTCGGCATCAAAATCTTCGGTCCGGACCTGACGGTGCTGGAGCAGTTGGGCAAAAAGATGGAGGCGGTGATTCAGTCGGTGCCTGGCACGCGCAGCGTGTTCGCGGAGCGGGCGAACAGTGGCTACTACGTGGATATCGATATCAATCGGACTGCAGCCGCTCGATATGGCTTGAATGTCGCTGATGTGCAAACAGTGATCGCGACGGCGATCGGCGGCATGGTAATCACGCAGACCGTGGAGGGACGCGAACGCTACGGCGTTCGCATCCGGTATCCGCAGGAGCTGCGCGACAGCCCGGAGAAGCTGGCTTCGGTACTGGTCCCGGTGAATCTCGGGGCGGCAGCCGCGGGAGGGATGCCCGATGGTCCCGCCGGTGCGCCAGCAGGCAGTAGCCGAGTGACGCAAGTGCCTTTGGGCCAACTCGCAACTATACAGACACAACCCGGCCCGATGGTCGTGCGGACCGAGGGCGCAACGCCGACCGCCTGGGTGTATGTCGATGTTGTGGGTCGGGATATCGGCAGCTACGTGACTGAGGCGCAGGAGCGCGTCAGAGCCGCGGTCGTCTTTCCGCCCGGCTATTCGATGGTCTGGAGCGGACAATACGAATACATGCAGCGCGCGCGCGCCACGATGATGCTCGTGATTCCGGCGACGCTGACGCTGATCTTTCTGCTGTTGTTCTTCAACTTCAGGAGCGTCGGTGAGACCGTCATCGTGATGCTCTCGCTGCCGTTCGCACTGATCGGTGGACTCTGGTTCATCTATCTGCTCGGCTACAACTGGTCCGTGGCTGTGGCGATCGGATTCGTGGCACTGTCCGGCGTTGCGACAGAGACGGGTGTGGTAATGCTGATCTATCTGGATCTGGCCGTAAAAGCCGTGCAGGCACGCGCGGCGGTCGAGCACCGTCAGATGACGCTGCGTGATCTGTACGATGCCGTGATGCATGGCGCGGTGGAGCGCGTGCGACCCAAGATGATGACCGTGACCGCGATCATGGCCGGTCTGCTGCCCATTCTCTGGGGGCACGGTACGGGATCCAGCGTCATGAAGCGAATCGCCGCACCGATGGTCGGCGGCATGATATCGAGCAGCATCCTGACCCTGATCGTCATTCCTGCCGTGTATTCGCTGTGGATGCAACGCGTGGTGATGCGGCAGACAGGCGATGCACTTCCTGCGCCCGCTGGATCTGCAACCGTCCGTGAGGGACAGCCAGTATCAGTTCCGGAGGTGCCCGACGGACTGATCGCGCGCTGAGCGGTTGGCAGTTTCACTGTCGCCGCTCAGTCACGTCGTGCTCGCGCACGCTCTCTCACCGAGGAATACTCAATGATTCTCATGCGCCACGACTTCCCTGCCGCTCGACCTACCCCGCTTCCGACACCGTTCGGGAGTCGACATCCGTCTCCTGCCGTTGTCACCGCCTGCATCGCCACGGCGATCGCACTGTGTGCGCTGACACCGCGAAACATTGCGGCGCAGATGCCCGACAGCATGAACGTGTCACATAGCGGCATCTACCGGACATCGGCCGATTTTCTGGCAGCTAAACTCGACTTCGGGATCGATTGCCACGTCGAAAAGCATCGTATCGATCGTCATACGTTCCTTGGTCGCCCGTATCT
>JANMWU010000543.1:0-1846 GCA_031380785.1 Gemmatimonadaceae bacterium | reverse complement strand
CACAACCCGCTGCGCGGCATCCTGCTGATGCTGATCGCGATTGCGGGCTTCTCGGTGATGGACACGATCGCCAAGTACCTTGCGCAAAGCTATCCGGTCGGAAGCGTGGTCTGGGCGCGGTACGCCGTAAACCTCGTCGTGCTGACGGCCTTCATGGTGGCGCGTGGCCAACTGGGGCGGATCCGGACTTCCCGTCCCAAGACGCAGGTTGTGCGCGGCCTGATGCTCGGCGCATCCACCCTGCTGTATTTCACGTCGCTCACCGTGCTCCCCCTGGCCGAGGCGGCGGCCATCGGCTTCGTGCTCCCGGTGTTTGTCGCGATCCTGGCCGTGCCGATGCTGAACGAGCGCATCGACATGCCGCGGATCATTGCGATCGTGGTGGGCCTGTCGGGCGCGCTGATCGTGGTACGCCCGGGAACCGCCCTTTTCACGGTCTACGCGCTGCTGCCGGTCGCGATGGCGTTGTGCAACGCCCTCTACCAGATCCTCACCCGCAAGATCGCGGGCATCGAGCATCCGCTGACCTCGCTTTTTTACGGCTCGCTCATTGGCACGGTCATGTCCACGGTTCTCTTGTCCGCCGGCGTGACCATGCCCGTGGGGTGGCTGCACTGGACGCTGTTTCTCGCGCTCGGGGTGATTGCCACCGTTAGCCACTTCGTGCTGATCCGCGCTTTCGACTACGCGCCGGCGACGCTGCTCGCGCCCTTTGTCTACTCCCAGCTCATCTGGGTGATGCTGTTCGGCTGGTTCATCTTCGGCGACTTCCCGGACGGCTGGTCGCTGGCCGGCATGGCGGTCATCGTGGCCTCGGGTCTCTACATCGCGAACCGGCAGCGGCTCACCGCGAGACGGTAAAGTCCTACAGTATTCTATGGAGATCGACTACCAGAGCCGCTCTCCTGTCAGTTGGTGTACCGACACCGGTACAGTTCAGGCGAGCAGGCCTTTGCGGCAGCTCCAGTCCACTACGGTGTCGATGCATTCCTTCAACTGCTGCGGCTGCCCCAGGTAATAGTGCGTGCCGCCCTGGATTTCGACGTATTCCTTGTCCGGCGTGGCGAGCGCCGCGCGCACGATCGGGTTATGCGTGGCGGGAACCGCGTCGTCGGCCTGGTTGACGATCTGCAGCACGGGAATCGCGGTGATCTTCGACGCGTTCTGCGCACCCTTGCCGTTGGACTTGTCGAACGACCACTGCGACAGCCACGAGCGCAGCGTCGAGAAACGCGCTAGGCCTACCGGACCAACGTTGACCGTGCGCGGGTCGCCGAGGTAGCACCAGTTCGGCTTGCGTCCGTTGGGGTCGATGGTCGAATCGATCCAGCGCACGTCGCACATCGTGCGGTGGACGACGAAGGCGCGCTCGATCTCGCCGTCGTTCCTTTTCTTGAGCGATTCGAGCGTTTCGGTCGCCCAGTGCGTGATCCTGCGATTGCGCGCAACCTGCGCAGCGCGAAAGCGCGCCACGAATTCAGCGGAGAAAGGCGGTTTGTTCGGGCAGTTCGGACTGTAGATGTCGAACTCCTGATCGCGCTTGTCCGGATCGATCTCGTCGGTCACCGAAGGATCCAGCCATTCGGTCATGAGCTCGGCCCGGCTCAGGTGCGCGGCGATGAAGATGAGACCATCGGCACGCGGAAGCCCTGCGGCGGTAAGGTCGTAGGGATCCCCCGCAGGCGTATGCGTAATGCCCGGCTGCTCGGCCTGCGCTTCGTAGAAAAGGGACAACGATCCACCGCCGGACCAGCCCACAAGGACGACCTTCTTGTAGCCGAGTTCGTCCTTCGCGTGCCGGAGGTACATGCCGAGGTCGTAGACCACCTTCTCGAGGATCAGCGGG
>JANMWU010000529.1:0-3955 GCA_031380785.1 Gemmatimonadaceae bacterium | reverse complement strand
CCGGTGGCCACGCTCAGCGGCGGTGAGCGCCAGTTGATTGCGCTGGCGCGCGCGCTCGCACGCATGCCTCGTACACTGCTTCTCGACGAACCCTTCGCCGCCATGGACACGTCGTTGCGCGCGACGGTTCGCGGCGCCGTGCTTGGCTGGGCGTCACAGCGCGGCATGACGACGCTGCTGGTGACCCACGACGCCGGCGAGGCGGCGCTCGCTGGCGGCGTCCCGCTTCGTCTCGAGCGTGGCATGCTGGCAGCGTCGACGTAAGCCGTTGTGACGCCGGAGCGACTGGCGCGGCGCCGCTGTAGTTTCACGCCATGACTCGTATCGCCTTTGTAAACGGCGCCTTCGTTCCCGAGGCCGAGGCTACCGTTTCAATCTTCGACCGCGGCTTTCTTTTCGCCGATGGTGTGTACGAAGTGATCGCATTGGTCGACGGTAAGTTCGTCGACGACGGACCGCATCTCGAGCGGCTCGATCGTTCCCTCGGCGAAATTCAGCTCGCGTCGCCGATGTCACGTGACGAATTGCACACGATGCTGGTTGACCTCGCGTCGCGGAACGCGGTCACGGAAGGATTGGTGTATATGCAGGTCACGCGTGGAGCCGCGGAACGTGACTTCGCGTTTCCTGCTGTCGTAAAACCGACGATCATTGCCTACGCCCGGACGCTGCCGGTGATCGCACATCCGCGTGCATTGGCGGGCGCCACGGCTATTACCGTGCCTGATCAACGCTGGGCGCGTCGCGACATCAAGAGCATCGCGCTGCTTCCGCAGGTTCTGGCCAAGCAGGCGGCACGCGCGGCCGACGCGTTCGAAGCGCTGATGGTGGAAGACGACCATCTCACCGAAGGCGGCGCAGCGACTCTCTTCATGGTCAGCGGCGGCGCGCTCGTCACGCACGCGCTTGGCACCGACGTACTTCCCGGCATCACGCGCGAACGGGTCTTCAGACTCGCCGCCACGCGACAGATCGCCATCATCGAGCGCAGCATCTCAACCAGCGAATTGGTCAAGGCCGATGAACTCTTCATCACCGCTGCGACCGCATTCGTGATGCCGATTGTGAAAGTCGATGGTACGTCCATCGGCACTGGCACACCGGGCGCGATCACGATGCAGTTGCGCGCCGACTACATCGGCAGCGTGCGCAACGGCGCGGCGGCGATGTAAGGAAGCAGTGTTGCGCGATGTGCAGACAGTCAGCCTTCGCGAGGCACCCGCACCACCTGCATCCCCGCTGCCAGCGCTGCCTCTATGCCGGGCACGGCGTCTTCGAATACGAGACATTTTGTGGCAGGCACACCAAGACGTGATGCCGCCAGCAGAAACATGTCCGGTGCCGGCTTCCCGCGACCGTGCGGAACGTCGGCCGGCGTGATTACGACCGGGAAGATGTCGCGCAATCCTGTTGCTTCGAGCGCGGGATAGGCGATCTCCGGACCGCCGCCGGTGACGATCGCCACCGGATGTGTTGCGGCAACCTGTCGCGCAAACGTCGCAACCGGTTCGATCACGCGTACCGCGGACAGCAATGTCAGGTACAGCTGTTCCTTCTCGTCAACCACCCGATGGGGGTCGAGCGCGAGCCCGTACCGCTTGCCGTACAGTTCAGCCGACTCGAACGTCGGCACCCCGCCGAGTGCGTAGAAATAGTCCGCGTCGAACGTCTGACGGAGACCGGCGTGCTGCATGGCGATGCTCCACGCGCGCAGATGAACCGGCATCGAGTCGATCAGCGTGCCGTCAAGATCGAAGAGGTACGCGGCGAAGTCGCCGGCAGGAATGTCGAGAACCATCCGCCCAACATACCGCGACCGGTTGGCTGCGGAGCGGGTGCCGGTCATTTCACCGTCGCTACGTGGCACATTTCAGCATGCGCCTCCTTGCCTGCCTGTTGCTCTGCGGTCTTGCCGCCGCCGCCCCCGTCGCCGCTCAGACGGCACCACTTCCCCTCATCCCGCTGCCACGCGAAGCCATACGCGGCGTGCGGGTGCCGCTCACCGCCGGCATCACGATCGCGCATGGCGATGGTGCTGACGATGGGTTCACGGCACATGACCTGGCTGAATCATTCGCCGAGCGCCGCATACGCGCCGATTCCACGCCGGGTGGCGGGCGCTATCGGCTGGAGCTGTTGCGACTGAGCTCCGTGCGTGCGCAGCAGCTCCTGCGCGAACGCCGGCTGACATTCGATTCAGCGATGACCGCCGAAGGCTATCTGTTGCTCGCCGACTCGTTGTCCGCGCGCATCATTGCTGCCACAGCCAAAGGCCTCTTCTACGGTGCCCAGACGTTCCGGCAACTGGTCACCGGAAGCGCCAACGGCGCCGTGCTGCAGGGCGCCACCATCCGTGACTGGCCGGCGATGAAGTATCGTGGATTTCATGCCGATCTCTCGCGCGGACCGGTGCCGACGCTGGCGTATCAGAAAGCGCAGATCCGACGTTTCGCATCGTTCAAGCTGAATGTCTACTCACCATACTACGAACACTCACTTGCGTATTCAGCCAATCCGCTGATCGCACCGCCGCGCGGCGCCATGACACGCGAGGACGTGCGCGAGCTGATTGCGTATGCCGCGAAGTATCACATTGATGTCATTCCCGAGCAGGAGGCGTTCGGGCATTTGCATCACGTGCTCAAGTACGAGTTGTACTCGCCGCTCGCCGAAACTCCGCACGGCCATGTGCTGGCGCCAGGCAACCCTGGCTCGATGGAGCTGATCAAGTCGTGGTTCAGCGAAATCGACTCGCTTTTCACATCGCGCTTCGTGCATATCGGCGCCGATGAAACCGTTGAACTTGGCCGTGGACAGACGCGCGAACGCGTCAAAGCCGATGGCCTGGGCCAGGTCTATCTGCAGTTCGTGCGCGACATCGATGCGGCGCTCAAGCCCCACGGCAAGCGCCTCATGATCTGGGCCGATATCGCCAAGGAGTCACCGCAACTTGTAGGCATCCTGCCGAAAGACATGGTCGCGGTGTGCTGGGACTACTGGTCATTCAACGGATTCGATCGCTGCCTGAAACCGTTCCGGGACGTTGGCATGGAAACCTGGGTGGCGCCGGGCGTGAACAACTGGAATCGCGTCTATCCGTACAACGCGGTCGCATTGCGCAACATCCAGACGTTCGTGCGCGACGGGCAGGCGATGGGCGCCACCGGCGTGCTCAATACCAACTGGGACGACGACGGCGACGCGCTGTTCGAGCAACTCTGGGAAGGTGTGCTCTTTGGAGCCGCCGCCGGCTGGCAGCCTGGCGAATCGAGCATAGAACAGTTTGAGCGCAACTACGGTCGCGTGTTTCACGGCGATACAACCGGCAAGATCGACGAGGCACAACGCAAACTCTCCGCCGCGCACGCCGCGCTGGTGCAGACCAATCAGAGCGACGGCCGCAACGAGTTGTACTGGCTCGATCCCTGGTCGGCTGAAGGGCAGATCGTGACGGCGAAAATCCGACCGGGGTTGAAAGCGTTGCGCATTCAGGCGGAATCGGCGCTGGTGCTGATTGCGCAGGCGCGTGCACAGCAACCCGATCTCCGCGAAATGGCAGCGCTCGAGGCGATGGAGGTCGGCGCGCGTCGCCTCGACTTCATCGGGATGAAGTTTCAGTTCGCCGAGGAGATTGCGCAGATGTACGCCCGCGCCAGCACCCCTGTCAATCAGCAGACCAGCGAAGATCTCAACGACATCGCATCACCGTTGAACGGGCGCATCGGCGATCTGAAGGAAGGGTATGTGCTTGGTCGCGAAGTGTATGAACACGCGTGGGCCAACGAAAACCGACCGACGTACCTCGGCAATCTCACCAATCGGTACGACGCGGCGGCGCAGCTGTGGATTCAGCGCAGTGATCGAATCCGCGCCGCCATGGCCCAATTCCGGCGTGACAAAACGCTGCCGCCGATGGAGGAACTCGGCATCCCCCGACCGGCGCCGGTGCCCTGAA
>JANMWU010000520.1:0-8722 GCA_031380785.1 Gemmatimonadaceae bacterium | reverse complement strand
AAGGTGTGTGCGACGCCCTGCTCGGTGAGGAACTCGCGCTTGGCCTGGCTGCCCGCCGTGGCAATCACGGTCGCGCCGGCCGCATGAGCGAGCTGCACCGCTGCCAATCCGACGCCGCCGGCCGCCGCATGAATCAGGACCGTCTCACCGCGCTGAATCTTTGCACACTGATGCAACGCGTAGTGCGCTGTCATGAACGCAAATGGCAGTGTGGACGCTTCTGCGAATCCAACGCCGTCCGGAAGCCTGGCGACATGACCGACGTCCGCCGTGGCGAACGTGCCAAAGGCTGCGGCAGCGATCGCCACCACGTCATCACCGACAGCGACACTCGTCACATCGTCACCGATCGCCGTCACACGACCCGCGCATTCACCGCCCAGCGGCTCGTCGTCGTCACGCATCGCCATCGCATTCATGACGTCGCGGAAGTTGAGACCAGCTGAGTGAATCCCGATCTCGACCTGATTCGGGGCTGGCGCCGCGCGCGGGCGCTTTACCAGCGTGAGATCGTCAAGCACACCGCTCGACGCACGCTCGAGTCGTACCAGCGTAGCAGCCTCGCCATCGCTCGGCGCAGCCGTGAACGGCGTTACGCGCGGCACGAAACGCGAACCGCCGCGGCATGCGCATTGATCCTCTTCGGCCGGCAGCGTGAAGCAGTCAAACATGGCATCAACCTGCGCGGCGGTAACCGACGCTGGATCGAGATCGATGCGCGTTGGCCGAAGCTCCGGATGCTCGCGTGCGATACCCATACCCAGTCCCCACACGGCGGACTGCGTCATTGCCACCGGCTCTGGGCTGCCCACCGATTGTGCACCACGCGTCGCAATCCAGAGGCGTGGTGCCGCGTCCTGTCGGAACGACATCCGGCCGAGTGTCTGCACCGTGGTGAGCAGTGTTCCGAGGCTTATCTCCTGACCATGCAGAAGTGACGCCGGATCTGATTCGTCCGGCTCAGGCACGTCGAGGCTCCAGAGATGCACGATGCCCGTTGCCGATGCCGCGTGCGACCCGAGAGCCGTTTGCAACGCGTCAGCGGTTCGCGCTGCGTCGGGACCGCGATGCACGACCGTGACATCCTGTCCGGACGACGTCAGCCGCGTCGCCAGCGCATCGCCGACACCGCCTCCGTCAGCCAGCACAATCCAGCTGCCACCGGCGGGGAGTCGCTCACGTGCCGGCCGCCGCGCTGCCAGCAGCACTTCGCGCGAGTGCGGATGCGCAGCGCCAATTTCGTCAGCGTCGAATCCTTCCAACTGCAACAGCGCCCGCCATTCGCTGCGCGACAGCAACGGATACTCGGCGCGCAGATCGGTGTCGGTGAAGCGCCACCAGCCGTCGGTCAGTCCGAACGTCAGATCGATCCACCGTTCGCGGCCCGCCACTTCCAGCAACAGGATCACGCCACCCGGCGCCAACATGCTGCGCAGATGACGCAGTGTCTGGCGCAAATCAGCTGTGGCGTGCACCACATTCGACGCCAGAATCACATCGAACTGACGTGAACCCGGCGCCTGCGGTGCCGGATCGCGTTCAAGATCGAACGGAGCAAACTCCATGTACGGATTTGCGGCGCTGAACCGTTCGCGCGCGCGCTCAACCAGCAACGGCCCGATATCGGTGAACAGATACTTCGTGCGCGTCGCATCGAGCGCCGGCGTCACCCACGCCGTGGTTCCGCCGGTACCGCCGCCAACTTCGAGAATGTTGAGCGTGCGATCAGCCGGCAGATGCGCGGCGATCTCACCCACGGTGTTGCGCACCAGCTGGTTGAATCCCTTCGCTTCGGGCGAATCACGATACAGCGATTCGGCCAGCTCCGTCGAGCCATCGGGAAAGAGCCGGTGCAGCGGATCAACGTCGCCGCGAAGAATCTCGGCCAGCACGTCGCCACACCGCTGTGTGATAGTCAGCCGTGCGGTGGCCTGCGCGAAGTGCGCCGCCGGCGGCGGGACCATCGCAGTTACATCAGACGCCGGCAACGCGATCACTCTGAACGCATCACCCTCGCGCAACAGCATGCCATCCTCGCTGAGGATTTCCAGCAGACGATTGAGCAGCCGGTGATAGCGCGGCAGAATGCGGAGTGCGGTACCGAGCGTCGCGGCGCGCACCGTCTCGCCTGAGCGCGCAGCCCAGCCCAGCGCGTGAAACGCCTCCACTATCCAACGCGTGGAGAGCGACTCGAGCGCCTTGAATGCAGTGTGGTACGCCGCGAAATCGTGTTCGCGCGCCAGACGCATAAGCGATGGACCGACGGTGGCCGCCAGCACTTCCGCCGTCGGCGTCCATGCCTGCGCGTCGTCGAACGGTTCCCACGCCACCGTGTACAGATCGCGCGCTACTGACGCCGTTTCGGCGCTCATCGCGCGCAGCGTGATGTCATCGAGCTCGGCGATCACACCGCGTTCATCCGAGATTACGATCCGTCCGACCAGCGTATCTGACGGCCGCGATGCCGGCTCACTTATGAATGCGTGGCTCTGAACGGGGCCAACCGGCGTTCGGAACACGCGCACCGAACCAATGATCAGCGGCAGATATGGCACTGCCCGCGCGGCGCCGGCGGGAATCGCCGATGCAAGCACCTGCAGGCAGGCGTCCAGCAGCGCGGGCGGCAGCAGATACTGCTTTTCGTCGTGCTCAATATCGATCGGTTGCACAATTGTACCCACCGCTTCGCCGTCAACCCGATCGATCTTTTGCACACCGTGAAGACTCGGTCCGAAAACCAGTCCGCGCGCTGCCAACTGCGCCACGTGCGCCGCGGCCGGGATCTGCTCGGCCACTGCAGTCGCGCGTGCCGGAACGATTCCCGGCGTCGCGTCGTGCGCCGCCAGCATTCCCGCGGCGTGTACGCGCCACGCAGCGTCATCGGCGGCAATGGAAACAATCTCGAAAGCCATCGATGAATCTTCGCGCACTCGGATGACGGTCTGTACCCGGCGCGATTCGTCGTCAGCAAACGCGAGCGGTTCAGCAATCACCAGATCCTGGATACTGCGCGGTCCGTCGAACGCAATGCGCGCGGCACTCAGGGCCATCTCGACGAATGCTGCACCGGGCAGGATCGTGCGATCGGCGACGCGATGATCGCGCAGATACGGCAGCTCGTCGGCTCGCAGCAGCGACTCGAACTGAATGACGTCGCGCAGCGATGAGCGCAAACGCATGCCGAGCAGTGCGTGTCCGGTGGCGCGGCCGACGGGTGACGAGACACGCTTCGCTTCGAACCAGCAACGCTCGCGCTGAAACGGATAGCTCGGCAGGTCGATCAGCGCGACTGCATGTGCCGACCAGACCGCACGCCAGTTAATCGGCGCACCAGACAGAAACAGCGTGCCAAGCGCTTCGGCGAGCTGGTCGTACGGCGGCAGCGTCCGGCGCACGCTCGCGGCGAGCGTCGGCCCCCCTTCGCCGAACGCCTCTTCCGCAAATGGCAGCAGCGTCGGATGCGGGCCAACTTCGAGGCAGATGTCGGGCTTCAGCGTCGCGAGCGTGCGCAACCCATCCGCGAATCGCACGCCGGCGCGCACATGCTCGCGCCAGTAGCGTGGCGTAGTGACCACGTCCGGCGCCGCGACGGCCCCGCTCACGTTCGAGATCAGCGCCAACGTCGGCGGTGCGTATTTCACCTTCGCCGCGGCCTGCTCGAACGCATCGAGCATTGGGTCCATCAACGGCGAATGAAACGCGTGCGACACCGTCAGGCGCTGCACACGCACGCCAGCCTTGAAAAACTTCGCTGCCGTGGTCGCGACGGCGTCGTCAGCGCCGGAAATAACCGTCTGCGTCGCACTGTTCACTGCTGCGATCGAGACATCGCGTGGTCGCGTTGCGACCACCGCCGCCACTTCCGATTCCGGTGCAAAGATCGCCGCCATCGCGCCGCCGGAGCCGAGGCTGGCCATCAATCGGCTGCGCTCTGCGATCAGCAGCAACGCGTCGCTCAGCGAGAACACGCCGGCAACGCACGCAGCCACGTACTCGCCCACCGAGTGTCCGATCACGGCATCCGGCTGCACGCCCCACGACTTCCAGAGGCACGCCATGGCGTATTCCACTGCAAACAGTGCCGGCTGGGTGTACTGCGTGTTGTCCAGCAGTGCTGCGTCAGGAGAGCCAACCTGTAGCAGCGAGCGAAGCGGGCGATCTATTCTTGGCGCAAGAATCGCCGCGCAGCGATCAATCGCATCGCGAAACACCGGCTCATGCTCGATCAGCTGCTGCGTCATGCCGGCGTACTGCGCGCCCTGGCCGGTGAACAGGAACGCCAGGCGTGCCGGATCGCGGCCCATCACACGCGATGTCCGCACCCGTTCATCGGCCACGCCATTTGCGAGTGCCTGCAAGCCGCTGCGCAGCTCGGCCATCGAACTGACAAGGATCGCAGCGCGATATGGATGCGTGGCGCGTGACACGGCAGTGGTGTAGCAGGCGTTCGCGAGCGCGCTGTCCGCAGTTCCTACGAACGCATCGGCATACAGCGCCGCCATGGCCTGCAACGCACTGTCATTCTCCGCCGACAACACAAACAGCATGCGCCGGAGCGGTGATTCTGTGGTGAGCGGTGCAGGCGCCGGTGCTTCCTCCACCACCACATGCGCGTTCGTGCCGCTGAAGCCGAACGAACTCACACCGGCGATGCGACGGCCGTTGATCGCTGGCCACGCCATGCGCTCGGTTGGAACGCGCACCGGGAGTTCGTTCCACGGAATGTGTGGGCTCGGCGTGATGAAATTCAGGTGCGCCGGAATCTCCTTGTGCTGCAACGAGAGCACGAGCTTGATCAGCGCCACAACGCCGGCTGCCGCCTCGAGATGACCGACATTCGTCTTGAGCGAACCGACGAGCAGTGGCTGCACACCGTCGCGGTCCGGCCCGAAGACTGCGCCGAGCGCCTGAATCTCGAGCGGGTCGCCCAGCTGGGTGCCGGTACCATGCGCTTCGACGTAACTCACATCGCGCGGTGACACGCCGCTGCGGGACAACGCTTCGCGAATGACTGCTTCCTGCTGCGGACCATTCGGCGCGGTGAGACCACTGCTGGCGCCATCCTGATTCACCGCGCTGCCGCGGATCACAGCCAGTACGCGATCGCCGTCCTGCACCGCGTCACTGAGTCGCTTCAGCACCACCACACCGCAGCCTTCTCCGCGCGCAAAACCGTCGGCCGCTGCGTCAAAGGTGTGACAGCGACCATCGGGCGAGAGCATGCGCGAGCGGGACAGCGCGACGTAGATATCCGGCGACAGAATCAGGTTCACACCGCCGGCCAAGGCCATACGGCACTCGCCGGCGCGCAGCGCCTGTGATGCCTGGTGCACGGCAACCAGCGACGACGAACAGGCTGTGTCGATTGTGACGCTCGGGCCCTGCAGACCAAGCAGATACGACAAGCGTCCCGACACCACACTGTGTCCGATGCCCGACGCGAAATGCGGATCGAGCAGCGTCCGGTCGCCGGTCTCGAGCTGCATGTACGCATAGTCGCTGCCAGCCATGCCGACGTACACGCCGGTGTTCGAACGCTCCAGCGTGTCCGGCGCCTGGCCCGCATGTTCGAGCGCTTCCCACGCCACCTCGAGCAACAGCCGCTGCTGCGGATCCATGCCCTGCGCTTCGCGTCGTGCGATACCGAAAAATGTCGGATCAAACTGACTGACGTCGCCCAGGAATCCACCGCGCCGCGTTGCGATCGTGCCGGGATGATCGGGATCGGGATGATAGAACGCATCCACATCCCATCGATCGGCCGGCACATCACTGGTGGCGTCGACGCCATCGCGCAGCAGACGCCAGAAACTTGCGGCGTCATTCGCCTGGCCCGGCACGCGACATCCAAGTCCGATGATGGCGATCGGTTCACGCGCCGCGGATTCCACCGCTTTCAGGCGCGCGCGCGTCTCCTCCAGCGCGATGAACGCGCGCTGGAGTGGCGATAGTGTTGGGGCGTCAGACCCCGGTGCGGTCACACGCCACCTTCGCGCGCGAGGAGCGTGGCGGCGATTTCGTCATCAGACATCGCAGCGATGGCACTGGCGGCGAGTGCCGGCGCTGCGTTGGTGCGCGTGACTGGTGTTGGTGATGCCGGCCGCGTAGCAGTCGATGGAGCCGCCGACAGCCCGCTGCGTTCGAGCAGGAAGGTCGCGATCGCATCGATCGTCGGATAGTCGAAGATCAGCGTTAACGGCAGCGCGCGATCCAGTTCAAGCATCGTCGCAAGCGCGTTGCGCAATTGCACCGCCATCAGCGAATCCATCCCCAGTTCCATCAGGCGATCCTGTCGCGATGGCGGCGACGATGCATCGAGTCGAAGGATCCGCATCACTTCGCCGCGCACGCCGTCGCACATCATCGCCATGCGATCGCCGGCCATCGCCGCCGCCAGTCGTACGCGGAAGTCGTTCACGACTGGCGCTGCAACTACCAGCTCGCTAACGCCGGTGACTGCGGGCGAACTGTGGCTCTGCACCGCGGCCGTGACATCACCTGGCGCTCGCGCAACGATCACGTGCTGACCCATTGACGACGCGATTGAGTCGCGCGGTGGCCACGCCTGCGCCGACGCAAAACCGGCAGCCAGCATCGCACCGGTCCAGACGTCGGGCGCCAGCAACGGATTGTCGGTGCGAAGGTCATCCGCAAACGCCTGCCAGCCTTCGATGAGCCCAGTGGTGATATCGAAGAAATCGAAATGCACCGTCGATTCCACCAATATCAGCAAGCCGCCGGGCGCCAGAAGCCCGCGCAGTCGCGCCAGCGTCGCACGCAGATCTTTTGAAGCGTGCACACAGTTCGCGGACACGATCACATCGAACTGGCCCGCCTTGTAGCCCTGCTGCGCCGGCTCCTGCTCAAGATCATACAGTCCGAAGCGCACTTGGGCGTAGGTGGCAAATCGCGTTCGCGCGCGCTCCAGAAAGGCGTCGCTGACATCGGTGAACAGGTAGTCGGTTCTGTCAGCGGGCAGCACGCGCAAGAGCGACGACGAAGTACCACCCGTGCCAGCCCCGATCTCGAGCACGCGCAGCACACTGCCGGCCGGAATCGCGCGACCGACCGCGTCAAACGCCGCCTCCGCCAGTCCGTTGATGTAGCGCATTGTCGCCGACCGCTCGTACAGCGCCGTCGCAAGATCGAATGATCCACCCGGGAACAGTGATTCGAGCGCACTTTCGCGGCCCGTCACGATGCCAGGCAATAGTCGGACACAGTTTTTCACGTACGCCAGCATCTCGCGATTGTCCTGAAAGCGCTGCTCCACCTCGGCCCACAAATCGGCGAGTGGTGCGCGCGTCTTGCCATCGCGCGGCATGAAGACGGCGCCATCCTGCCGCAGCATGCCGTCACGTACCAGATGATGCAGCCACCGCGAAACGAGCTGGCGGTGCACCGGCAGAATGCCCGTCACATCCAGCACGGTGTCGATCGTATGCGATTCGCCCTTGCGGACAAACACACCGAGATCGCGCAGCGTCTGCTGCACCAGCGCTGACGTCAGTCGAGCCAGACAATCCCACTTGGCCGGATACGAACCGGCGTCGAGATCGAGCGGCCCGCGCTGCGCCTGCGCATTAAGCGACGGAACCGCCGACGCCCAGAAATCCACTGGCGCTGAAATCACGGCGTCGCGCGCCGGCGCGGTACCGACCGCGTCAATCCAGTGACGCTTCCGCTGGAATGGATAGGTTGGCAGCGCCACGCGACGATGTGATGCCCCCGACACGGTCGACCAGTCGATCGCAGCGCCGTCGGCATACAACCGCTGCAGCGCCAGCATCATCTCCGACAACGCACCCTGATCTTCGCGCAGCGACGGCAGCCACGCACCCCCTTGCACGCACTCGGCCGCCATGCCAAGCAGCACGGGGTGCGGACTCATCTCGACGTAGTGCGTGATACGTTGCGCCGCGAGGACCTGGATGGACTGCGCGAAGCGCACCGGATTGCGCAGATGATCACGCCAGTAACGCGCGTGCCCGATCGTGGTGAGATCGGCCACGCTGCCAGTGAGGTTCGAGATGAAGCTTGTGGCGGGTGCGGAGTAGTGAATCGTCGACAACTCGCGTTCAAATTCGTCGAGCACCGGATCCATGAGCGGTGAATGGAATCCGTGTGATACGCGCAATGCTTTCGTGCGGCGACCCATCGCCGAAAACCGCGCCGCCACCGCTTCCACGTCAGCGCGCACACCGCTGATCACGCAAGTGGACGGGCCGTTGATTGCGGCAATCGCCACCACGCCACCCTGCGCCTGCATCGCCTCTGTCACTTCGGACTCCGATGCTTCCACCACCGTCATCAGCCCATCACCCGGAAGGGCAGCGACGAGTCGCCCGCGGGTCACCACCATCTTCGCTGCATCAGCCAGCGACACCACGCCGGCCACGCATGCGGCCGCGTACTCGCCGAAGCTGTGCCCCATCACTGCCGACGGCGCAACACCCCAGGCTCGCCAGAGCGTTGCCAGCGCGTACTCGATCGCGAACATCGCCGGTTGCGCGTACGCCGTCTGATTCAGCAGCGTGCCGTCGCCATCGGCGGGAAACACAATCGGGCGGATCGGCTGCGGTAACAGCGCGTCGAGCGCGTCAGCGCAGGCGTCAAACGCACGCCGGAATTCAGGCATCGAGTCGTACAACTCGCGACCCATGCCGACGTATTGCGGACCCTGACCAGGGAACAGGAATGCAACCCGCGGCGTCTCGCTGCC
>JANMWU010000502.1:0-2821 GCA_031380785.1 Gemmatimonadaceae bacterium | reverse complement strand
GGTCCCAGTCGGCTAGGAATTTGCTGTGGCAACGGGGGGGGCTACCAAATGACCGCCGCCCCGCTTCTGCATCGAGGCGTAACTCGGCGGATTCGCCTACTCCCTGGCCGGCCAGAGCGCATCCCGTTTCGCAGACGCAGCACCGGCGCTCACGGATCGCGCAGCCAGATACCGCACCGCGTCCGAATCGAGATCCGCACACCAGAACAGCAGTACCGTCGTCGACTCGCAGGCGGCACGATAACAGCGCCCGAGGATCAACTTCTCGATGGCTGTCCCGCCCTGCACCGGCATGCTTGGCATCATCTTGCCGACAGCCACCGCAGTAAATGTCAGATGTGAGTATGGGCCATCGCATCGTGGACAGATGCCGATCAGATGCGCCGCGCGAAGATCGGCCGCCGCGTCGTGATCGATGCCACTCGCGACGAGGCTGGAATCAACGGCGAATGTCGTGTCAATCAGCAGCTCGATTGCGACGACAGCGTTGGCCGGGCTATGGGCAGCGCGCACCGCGAACTCGCCGCCTGAAACGGAGTTGATCGAAGTGAATGGCCGCGGCGCGGAGTCAACGCGTGCCGGATGCGTGTTTTGCGAGCGCGCGACCGGCGATTCGACAGACGCTGGCCGCAGCAGTGATTTCAGCCAAGCGAGCACTTGGAGCCTCGGGTTGTTCGATGAAGGAGCGACGTTGGCGCCACGATATTGTGCGCTTCCCGGAATGGCAATGAAAACGTTTCGCGCCGCTGGCCCACGACTCAAGGCACTTTGTCCGATTGCGGTCTTTCGCTTGTATTCGCTGAGCCATGGTGGGCTCTAACGCCGCCCTGTGCGGTAGATTGATGCATGGAACGCGTGATCCGGATTTTCGACTCGAACGAAGCTGCTGCGAAGGCGACTCGTGATGAACTCGCGGCGATGTCTCCGCAGCAACGCCTCGATCGCGCTCTCGATCTCATCGCGTGGTACCGGGAGGCCCGTGGAGAGACTGCACAAGGATTTGCGCGAGTTGCTCGAGTTGTTCGCCTCGAACAACGTTGACTTTGTTGTTGTGGGCGGGCACGCCGGCGCATTTCTTGGGTATTCGAGATTTACCGAAGACATCGAGTGCTTTGTACGGCCCACAATTGCCAACGGCGAACGGATTGTAAGTGCGCTGGCGGCCTTTGGATTCGGTTCACTTGAAGTCTCTGCCGCCGATGTCGCCGCAGACGATCGGATGATTCAGCTTGGCCGAGCGCCGAACCGCGTCGATTTACTGACGCGGATTTACGACCTGCCGTTCGACGAGGCGTGGGCAACAAAAGTGCAGGGCAATCTCGACGGCGTGCCCGTATGGTTCATCGCGCGCACGCCACTCTTGCGAAACAAGCGTGCGACGGCGCGTCCGCAGGACATCGCCGATGCAGACTTTCTCGAGAAGCTGAGCGGCTGAGCGTGAGAAGTGTCGTTGGCTATTTCCCCGTAGTCAGCACATCCACGTTCGGGGTATTGCCGAGCATTGTCACGTGCCGCGCGATGAGGTCTGAGGCATCCAGCGCCGCAGCAACGCCGATCGGATGCTTGGCGCGCGCGCAAACACGCTAAGCGTGAGCGACAGTGGGTTCGATCAGCATGTCACCCAAGAGGCTATCGGCGATCCGCGCGCCCCCTTCGGATGCGCGAATTCTTTCGTCTGGTGACAACGCAACGTCGCGTCGGAGCTGTTCGAGTCGGGCGGCGTCGAGGGCCCCTGCTTTTGGTGGAGAACTTTGGGCTGAGACATAACGACGCACTCGCGTACGTCAGCGCGATGCAATTCCGATCAGGCATGCTCACCTCGAATGCGACGCAGTTCTTCCAACACCAGAATGTCGGCCACGTCCTGCGGCCGGCCGGTCCGCTTCGATGCAATCAGGTTCACGAGCGATACCGTCGGTACTGGTACTCCGTCGACATGAAATACTGCAATCCCGCGCTCCGCATCGTCCCAACGGAGATTCCACGCGCGTGTGAGTACATCAACATTTGGCGTGTCGCCAATCATCGTCACGGGACGCGCGATGAGCTCCGACGCATCCAGCTCCGATGCTACGCCGAAGGGCAGTCTACCAAGTGCCTGCAAGACACGCCCGGCATTTGCGAGAGTGGGCTCAATCAGAATGTCGATGTCTCGCGTCGCGCGCGACGAGCCCCATAGCTGCATTGCGGTCGCGCCGACGACTGCGTACCTCGCCTCCTCTGCATTCAGCAGGGTGCAGACGCGCGCGACGCCGGTCTGTGGCGCGGTCATGGCGCGCTGCGGCGCTGCCGTGACCAGGCGAGAAAGGCGTCGAAGCTGGGGAAGGTGAGCGGCTCCTGTGCTGCTGTCGTGTGCGGACCGACGATGTGCACGCCTTCCTCGGCCGCACGAATTCTGTTGGTCGGCGACAGCGCGAGATCGCGACGGAGCTGCTCACTTCGGGACGCATCCAGAGGCGGTGCGGCTCCTTCGCTGCGCTGCGCTGTGACGTACTGACGCACGGCTTCCGCTACGATCCAGCTTCTGGATCGATCCTGCTCGGCAGCAAGTCTGTCCGCGGCGGCCAGATCCTCGGCCGGCATTGTGATCGCGATGCGAGCGAATAGTTTGCCTTTGGCCATCTTGTAATCATACTCAGTAACACTGAGTATGACAATTCAGGTTATTGAAAACCGGCGATGGATCAAGGGGTCAGAGACCTTGATCCGATCAAGATCTCTGACCCCTTGAAACGCATCGATTCAGCGCAAACTCACGCCCGATCGCGATCCCGCGTCAGATGTGAATCGCCCTGCCCAGCACCGCCAGCGCCGCTTCCCT
>JANMWU010000447.1:0-6091 GCA_031380785.1 Gemmatimonadaceae bacterium | reverse complement strand
ACCAAGGCGGTGCTGCGCCCCGAGCTGGATGCGATGGCGGCGGTGCCGGGCCCGCCATTGCCCGCTGCGGTTCCCGCGATCGGTACTGGCGCGATCTTCAGTCCGCGTACCACCGACGATGCGCTGGTGTTGTACAGCATGCTCGCGCGCCGTGCCTCCGACGCCCTGTTCGCGACCTTTGCATTTGGCATGCACCCGCTGTTTCAGGACGTGTATCGCACCAGCACGGCGCCGGTGCGATTCGCGCTGATGGACAAACAGGTACTCCCGCTGAAGGACAAAGCGAAGGAGGCGGCTGAGGAGGCGAAGATCATCGCGCTCCGCCGGATGGTGGAGAACCGCTTCGCGATCGGTGGCACGCTGCCTTTCAACGTGCTCGAACACTGGGCCAAAGAGCGCCTGACCGGCCTCAATCCCCACGTGAAGTATCTGCACACCAAGTACATGCTGGTCGATCCGCTTGGCCATGACCCGATCGTCGTCTCAGGCTCGGCCAATTTCAGCGCCGCCTCGAGCACTGACAACGACGAGAATATGCTCGTCATCCGCGGCGACACGCGCGTGGCAGACATCTACTTCGGCGAATTCGTGCGGCTGTATCGGCACTACGCCTTCCGCGACTGGCTTACGAACGCGGTCGCGCGGGGTGAGATCGACCCGACCAAGCCGATTCCGGTGGAGTGGCTCGATGAGAAAAACAGCTGGTGGCGGAAGTACTTCGGGCACACCGGCTATTCAAATGAGCGGGTGTATCTGACGAAATGACCGGCCGTCAGAAGAACTGCGAAACTGCGGAATCGCAATACTGCGACGGATCAGGAAGGTCAACGGCAGCAACGCAACGGCGCAACGATGTTAAAGCCGTTGATCTCTTGCGTCGGTTGCAGTTGTGCGATTCAGTTGGTCAACCGCTTTCGCTACCGCACTCTCAGACCCGCCACTGTCCATGCCACTCCGCCACTCCCTGCGCCTCGCCGCGAGTTTCGCCCTTGTACTCTCGGCCTGCGGAGGAGGCAAAGCGGATGCGCCCAAAGGCCCCTCCGTCGACTGGCCCGTCTACGGTGGCAACACCGACCACACCCATTTCACTACACTGGCGCAGATCTCGCCGGCAAACGTCACGACGCTCAAGGTCGCCTGGACCTTCGAAACGCATGACGAGTTCAAGGGATCGGAAATGCAGGCCAATCCGATCGTCATCGACGGTGTGCTCTACGCGACGACACCGAAAATGCACGTTTTTGCACTGGACGCGGCGACGGGCAAGCAACTCTGGAGCTTCGATCCCAACAACGGGCAGCCGCCGTCGTCACGCATCAGGCATCGCGGTGTCGTGGTCACCGGCGATCGCGTGATCTTCAACTATCGCTTCCGTCTTTTCG
The DNA here is from genome assembly GCA_031380785.1 of Gemmatimonadaceae bacterium. Classification (GTDB taxonomy): domain Bacteria; phylum Gemmatimonadota; class Gemmatimonadetes; order Gemmatimonadales; family Gemmatimonadaceae; genus JACMLX01. The sequence continues at coordinate 4,709 of JANMWU010000447.1, read as the reverse complement.
CGCTCGATCGAAAGACCGGCCTGAAAATCCCCGGCTGGGGCAACGACAGCGGGTGGGTGGATTTGCGCGAAGGACTCGATCGCCCGGCGAAGGAGCTGTCGGTCAGTGCCAGCACGCCGGGCGTTGTATTCGAAGATATGCTGATCATGGGCAGCACCGTGCCGGAACAGCTGCCGAGTGCCCCCGGTGATATCCGCGCCTTCGATCTGAAGACCGGACGGCTGCGATGGAGCTTTCACACCATTCCGCATCCGGGTGAACCGGGCTACGAAACGTGGCCACCCAATGCATGGAAGATCGCCGGCGGCGTGAACGCCTGGTCCGGCGTGACCATCGATTCGAAGCGCGCGATGCTGTTCGCCGCAACCGGCTCCGCGTCGTATGACTTCTACGGCGCCAACCGGCTCGGCGACAATCTCTACGCCAACAGCGTCATTGCGCTCGACGCGCGCACGGGGAAGCACATCTGGCACTACCAGGTGCTGAAGCACGATCTCTGGGATCGCGACCTGCCGGCATCGCCGATGCTCGTCACGGTGCAGCGCGATGGTAAACCGGTTGACGCCGTGGCGCAGATCACCAAGACTGGTCACGTCTGGCTGTTTGATCGTGAGAAGGGCACGCCGATGTTCCCCGTCGAAGAGCGCAAAATGCCGACGATGGCACTCGATGGCGAACGCCCGTCACCAACACAGCATTTTCCAACGCTGCCGGCGCCATTTGCGAGGCAGGCGCTGACGAAGAACGAGCTAACCGAGCGCACTCCGGACGCGCACGCCGCCGCACTGAAAACCTTTGAGCAGTACAACCCCACCGATCCGTATGAAGCGCCCAACGTGACCAAGGGAACGATCATCTTCCCCGGCGTCGATGGTGGCGGTGAATGGGGAGGTCCGGCGTTCGATCCTGGCACCGGATTGATGTACGTGAATTCGAACGAAATGGCGTGGCTGCTCAAGCTCGTACCGCGCACCGACGAATCGCTGTACGCGGCCAACTGCGCCGGCTGTCACGGCGAGAACCGACAGGGCGGCGCGGGCGGCCCGTCACTGATCGATATCGCACAGCGACGCACGGCAGATCAGATCTCGCTGATGATCAATGAAGGCAACGGCCGCATGCCGGCATTTGGTGGCGCTATGGACGGCAGCGCAGTGAAGGAGATCGTTGAATACCTCACGACGGGCAAAGTCGCGGCCGCGCACGAAATGAAGAAAGGCCCGTACTTCCTCAAGTATCGCACCGCATTCTTCGACATCTTTCTGGACCACGAGGGCTATCCGGGTATCAAGCCGCCCTGGGGCACACTCAATGCCATCGATCTGAACACCGGTAAGTTCGCGTGGACGATTCCATTCGGTGAGTATCCGAAGCTCGCGGCGCAGGGGATCAGGAACACCGGCACCGACAGCTATGGTGGTGCGATCGTGACGCAGAACGGACTGTTGCTGATTGGCGCGACGACGTACGACAACAAGTTCCGCGCCTTCGACAAGGCGACGGGCAAGCTGTTGTGGGAAACCACGTTGCCCGCGGCCGGCAACGCCACTCCGTCCACGTACATGGTGAATGGCAGGCAGTACATCGTGATCGCCTGCGGCGGCGGCAAGAATGGCGCGGCCAGCGGTGGTACATACGTGGCATTTGCGCTGCCGTGAACGTCGCCGCGTGATCAGTTGCGCTTTTCTGCGCGCGGCCTGTATCCTGTGATCGGGCTCATCCATAGAAGCACGTCGGCCGACGCGCTCGACGGGTAAGTTCCCGCATCAGGCGCCGGGTGCGTGCCGCGTACATCACCTTTTCAGGATCGTCGCGATGCTTGCCTCACTTACTCGGCGCGGGTGCGCTGTCGGTTCGCTTCTGACCGCGATTGCGCTTGCCGGTTGCGGCGGCAGCAGCGACGGCGGTGGCGGAGCATGCAACGGTATCGTCAATCCGACGAAGGTAATCACGACTGATTCCGCTGCGATTTCGGTCGATGTCGGCAGCGCGCGCACCATCGTAGCCACGCTGTCAGGCTTTTGCCCGAACGAGTCAACGACGCTCACCTGGGCGTCGACTTCCGCGGGAATTGCAACCGTCGTCACGGCGAGTGCAGGCAGCGCGACCGTTACCGCCGTCGCCGCTGGCACGACGACAATCACCGGTACCGCGTACGACAACATCACGCGCGTCACGGTCACCGTCACGGTGCGCCCGCGCATCGCCAACTCCATTGATGCACGCCCGAATGTCGATACGCTCTTTCCGACCGGCACGCGAGCGCTCACGGTCACGGTGAAAGACCAGAACAACGCGATCATCGTCGGCGCTCCGGTGGTCTGGCGTTCCATCACATCGAACCTCGCGACGGTCTCGGCGACCGGCACCGTGACCGCAGTAGCTGTCGGCACCGCAAAAATCGTCGCAACCACACCCCGCACGTCACCGACCGACTCGCTCAGCGACACCACGTCCATCCTGATCGTCGACCCGTGCACGCTGTTGCGACCGATCACACTCGGCACCAGCTACACCGGCACCTTCGACAATTCGAGCTGCAAGAATTTCCTCAACTTCCCGCAACTCGATCAGTTCTCGATCACATCCACGACGCAGGCGTACTACTCACTAACGCTGACGCCAACGCTGATCGGGTCACTGGTACCGCTGAACATCGGCAGCGGCTTCTATGGATTGATTGCGCCGAAGGATTCAACGACGGTTGGTCTGGCTGTCATCCGCGCGGGGACGTTCGGATTCCTGGTGGCCAACGGCGCCATCTCGCCGGCGACATATCGCCTGACGACGGCGCTGAATCCCGATCCACGCCAGAATTGCGTCCCAACTGACGTAACCAAGGGCGTGAGTTTCCAGACGGCGGTCACACCGACCTGCCAGCAGCGTGATCTCCGGCTTTTGCCGACATTAGCACCAAATGCGGCGGTCCGTGTCACGGCAACGGCGCAGGGCTTCCCGACAGCGATTGAGCTCCGCGTGTTCGGATCCAACACGCTTCTGGCCAGTGGAGCGGCGGCGGGCAACGGTCTGCCGGCGACTATCAACTACACGAACAACACCGCCAACTTCCCGTTTGTGTACATCCGTGTGTTCGGCGGTCCGGTGCAGAATGACGCGGTCGCGATCGTGATCGATCCGTAAAGCGTCGCGACGATGATGTCTCGTGGCCTGCATCCGGATGTGCGGGCACGCGCCACGGCAACACAACGGCCCTGCCGATCTGAACGAGCTTCGAGGCTCACTCAATTCGGCAGGGCTGCTTCGCGTTTCTCAGTTCGGGAAGCCGAGGCTGAGGCCGATCTTTGCGGCGTAGGTCGTGAACGGCTTGAACGACGTGCTGCCGATGTCGCCGAACGCCTGTCGGACGAACTGCACTCCAGCATCGAGGTTGACGGTTCGGCTCAACTTGGCGGCAATGCCGGCGCCGGCACCGAATCCGGTACCGCCGCTGCTGCCGCCCGACACATTCGCGAATTCACCTTTAAGGTGCAGCACGGCGAGACGGAGCGAGAGATATGGTGCAACGACGTTCGAGCGAATTGCCGGCACCCATCGCGGCTCGAGAAACCCGCCGGTGATGGTGAGCTTGTCGCTGCCCTTCGTATGGGTCGTGTACTGTCCACCGATGCCGAGGGACAGGGCGCCAAAGCCTTCGCTGGCATAGATGTGGTTGAGGCGGAACTGCGGTTCAATACCGATGCCGCTTATGGTTCCACTGCCAGCGTCGATGGCGGTGAAGAACGCCGCCAGCTGAATCGAGTAGGGCTGCGCCGACTGCGCCTGCAGCATCGGGGCAGCGACGAGTGTCGAGGTGAGAATGATGTATCGCGCAGTGGCGCGAACCGACTTGAGGTATGTCGCGACGGGCATGGCGGGATAGTGTGGTGAGAGATTCGGAACGGTAGCTCGGCGCCGAAGTCGCGCAACAGGTCCGCTTCACTGTCACGGTCGTCTGTAGCGAGATTTCGGCGACCTGCCTGACGTTGGTCGTTAGGCGCGGCCTGTGCGTCGCACTCCCTCTTGCTGGATCCAGTGGCTCCTCAATCCTCCGCCGACGGTACGGCGACTTCCGCCGACCCGCTGCTCGAGCGTCTCCGCCTCGCCACGCGTGGCGTGTATGAAGTCGAAGGCGAGCTCGGCCGTGGAGGAATGGCGGTTGTTTACCTCGCAGTGGATAGACGGCTGGAGCGCCGGGTGGCCATCAAGGTCATGGATCCGCGGCTCAGCCTGACGCAGGGCATGGCTGAGCGGTTCCTGCGCGAAGCGCGTATCGCCGCGCGCCTGCAGCACCCGAACATCATCACCGTCTACGAAATCCGGCAAAGCGACGACATCATTTTCTTCGTCATGAGCCTCGTGGACGGCGTGGCGGTTGACGAGATCTGCCGCCTGTCAGGCCCGCTGCCGATCGATCAGGCGCGCTGGATTCTGCTGCAGGCCTCGCGCGCGCTCGCCTTTGCACACAGCGAGGGCGTGGTGCATCGCGACATCAAGCCCGCCAACATCCTGCTGAACTTCAAGGGCGAAGTCATCCTCACGGACTTTGGTATCGCAAAGGCACTTGGCGGCGAAGGGCTGACGCAGTCCGGACAGTCCATCGGCACGCCGGTGTACATGAGCCCCGAACAGTTCAGCGGGATGGAACTGGGCCCGCCGTCCGATCAGTACTCACTCGGCATAACCGCGTATCAGCTGCTGACAGGCAAGGC
>JANMWU010000403.1:0-1593 GCA_031380785.1 Gemmatimonadaceae bacterium | reverse complement strand
ATGATCGTCGACATCGACATCAGCCCCGCGGCCATCGCCGGTGTCAGCGTCAGTCCCCACGGCGCGAAGACACCAGCCGCCAGCGGAATCGCGATCACGTTGTAGCCCGCCGCCCACCACAGATTCTGCACCATCTTCCGATAGCTCGCGCGCGAGAGCGTGATGATGCGCGCGACGTCACGCGGATCGCTGCGCACCAGCACCACATCGCCCGCCTCGACCGCGACGTCAGTACCGGCGCCGATCGCGACACCGACATCTGCGGTCACCAGCGCCGGCGCATCGTTCACGCCATCGCCGACCATCGCGACGCGTTTCCCGGCCTTCTGCAGCGCTTCGATCTGCGACGATTTGTCCTGTGGCAGCACCTGCGACAACACGGTCGTAATGCCGAGCGTCTTCGCCACCGCATCGGCCACGGCCTTCGCATCGCCTGTCATCATCACCACCTCGATACCGGCTTTCTGCAACGCTGTAACTGCCGCTGCAGATTCGGGGCGGACCGCATCCGCAACGGCGAACGCTGCGCGCGCTTCCGCGCCCTCGACAAGGTAGATCACACCTTGCCCCTTTGCGGCGGCGTCCGCCTCGAATGACGCCAGCGCCGGCGACGCCGAGACCTTCAGTTGCGCGAGCAGATTCGGACCACCCACCGAAAGCACCCGATTCTCGACCGTCGCGCTGACACCGTGACCGGGGATCGCCGCAAAACCGGTCGCGAGTGGCACATTCAGCTTCGCGTCCACCGCACTCTGCACGATGGCGCGCGCCACCGGATGCTCGGCGTCGTGTTCGACGCTCGCGGCGAGTCGCAGTGCATCCTGTTCAGTCATTCCACTGACGACGCGCGTTGCCACGACCCGATGCGCGCCGAGTGTCAGCGTGCCCGTTTTGTCGAAGACCACCGTCGTCAGCTTGCGCGCGTCCTCAAATCCGACACGATCCCGTACGAGCAATCCGTTGCGTGCGCCAAGCGTCGTCGAGATGGCGAGCACCAGCGGTACGGCCAGTCCGAGCGCATGCGGACACGCAATCACGAGCACTGAGACCAACCGTTCCACCGCTGTCGCCGCGCCGGCACCGATGCTGAGCCAGACGACGAACGTCAGCACACCGCAGCCGATAGCGATCCATGTGAGCCAGAATGCCGCGCGATCGGCGAGCGCCTGCGCGCGCGACTTCGAGTTCTGCGCCGCTTCGACCAGGCGCATGATCCCGGCGAGCGCGGTCTTCGTCCCGGTACCGGTGACTTCGACGCGCAGTGAGCCGGAGCCATTCACGGTGCCCGCGAGCACTTTCGCGCCCGTGGATTTCTGCACCGGCGCGGACTCGCCCGTGACGAGTGCTTCATTCACCGCGCTGTCACCGGCGCGCACCACGCCATCAGCGGGAATCGCCGCACCCGGTCGAACGAGCAGCAAGTCACCGTCGTGCAGTTCCGACACCGCGACGTCGTCGAGCGACTCCGCCGCGCCGCTTCCGGTGACACGGGTCGCCATGTCGGGCAACAGCTTCGCGAGTTCACCCAGTGCGCCTTGCGCCTGATTCACCGAGCGCATTTCGAGCCAGTGACCCAGCAGCATGATCGTCACC
>JANMWU010000383.1:0-5740 GCA_031380785.1 Gemmatimonadaceae bacterium | reverse complement strand
AGTGTGGTGCGTGAGTGATACCTACCACGATACGGCGTTTCTGCAGGAGTTGCTGACTGGATGCGGCTTTGCGCTTGCCGGCGTGCAGGTTGTGAGCTCGGCCGATGCGCGGATGTCGAAAGGTGAAGGGAAGCTGCTGGTGAAGCTCACGCGTGACGCGGGACTGCAGCCGGCCGATGTGTTGCATATCGGTGATCACGAGATGGCTGACTTCACGATTCCAGTGCGACAAGGATTCGTGGCGGTCCATCATCCGTGGGCGGCGAGTCGTCACGACGACAGACCGGCAACAGTTCCCGGCGATGCGATCGCGCTTGGACTGGCGCAGATCGCGTCACGCGCGGTGGAGCCGGCGGTACCATTCTGGTGGCGATTCGGGTATTCCGTCGCCGGGCCGCTGCTCAGCGGTTTTGCGCTCTGGCTGCATCAGCGCTTTCAGACTGACGGTGTGCAGCGCGCCTACTTCCTGCTGCGTGATGGCGAAATCATCCTCGATGTCTATCGGGCGCTGATCGGCGAGAAGACCGGACCAACGACGGCGCTGCTGGAATCATCGCGGCGTGCGTTCACGATGCCGGCGCTCACGTCCGGCTCCGCGTCAATCACCTCACAGCTGATGGCCTGCGAGAATCCGCGCCCTGCGCGCGAGTTCCTTGAGCGCGTCGGTCTCAGGGCAGCGGATTTCAAGGCGTCCTTCAACGCCGTTGGCCTGACGCTGGAAGAGATGGTGGCCGAGGAAGACACTGCGGCGATGATGAAGATGCTGTCTCTGTTCGCGCGCCGGGATGTGCTGGACGCGCTGCTGGCGCGGTCGCAGAGTGAACGCCGGCTGCTGCTGCGTTTTCTGGAGCAGGAAGGTGTGATGGCTTCGGGGCGCATTGCGGTGGTGGACATCGGGTGGAACGGGACAATTCAGAAAGGGCTCGGCGCGGTTGCTGCGCTGGAGAAAGTGCCGCTCGACATGCACGGCTACTACCTGGGAACGTTGCCGCCAATGTCGCAGGACCTTGGTGGCAGCACGGCGCAGGGTCTTCTGTTCGATGCCGGTTTGCCGCTGGATCGCGCTCACGCCGTGATGCAGCTGCGCCAGCTGGTCGAATTCATCTGCACCACGACGCGCGGCAGTCTGCGCGGCTTTCGCGCGGATGGAGAGACTGTGGTACCAGTGCACGCGCCCGTGGATCATCCGGCGATGCAGCGCGGGCATGTTGCGGCGCTGCGGTCAGGTGCGATTGCCTACGCAAAGAGTCTGGCCGATGAGCGACGCGTGTTCGGTGAGCAGCCGATCAGTGCCGAGGCGTCGCTTCGCAATCTGGCGCGTGTGATTCTTGAACCGACCGGCGAAGAAGCGCGCACGATCGGTGACATCCGGCATGGTGATGGGCACGGCAGTGATCGTCTGCGGGCGTTGGCTGCATTCAGCGACGGACCATTCACCGCCGATTCACTGACACAGGATTGCGCGCAGTCGTACTGGCCAAAGGGTTTGATGGCTCGCCGCGAACCGGCGGCGCTGGCGTTGCGCGCGTTGACCTGGTTGCGGGACGCATAGCGTGACGCTCCCGGTCCTGGTGTTGAATAGCGGCGGCGCAGCAGCCGCGTGAGCAAGGACGGTTCACTCGCTCGCGGCGCAGAGCGTTGAGGTGCGCGTATGTGCGACACTCAACGACATCGTGGCCGACGGTAACGACTTCGCAGCGTTCGTGCTTGCAGGCACGGTGCTCGATGTCACGGCGTGTGAGCGCGCGGTGTGGTTTCTCGCGACGCGACCGACGGTTCTGTGCGTCACGGGCGCGACGGCTGATGCGGCGAATGAGTCAGGCGTACTTGCGAGTGCGCAGCAGTTTCTGGTGATCAGGACTGCGGTCGCAGCGCGGCTGCTGGCTGACAGTGTGCGGCACGCCGCCATCGCGATTGCGCTGGTGATCGGTGTGCGGCGCGAAAGCGGTCGCGGTGCCGGATGGATCTCGGAGGCCGTGATTCGCTCGCCGGCTGACGGAGACCTGCTCGCGTCACTCAGTGCCGAAGTTCGTGTTGCGCTGCAACAGTTGCAGCTGGACGAAGCGGCATTGATAGACAGCGCTGCTGGCGGTGTGCCCTTGGCGCCGCAGCAACGTCTGATGTGCGTGACGCGTCCCGCGTTGCATGCGCGCGTCGCGCCGGCGAACGGACTCCGCATTCTGGCGCTGTTGCAGGGCTTTCCGATGGGCGGCTATACAGCATTCAACGCCGATCTGTTGCCTCGACTCGCGGCCGAGGGACACGCCATCACCACCTGCACCACCGAGTGGTGGCGCACCGACTGGCGATTGGACCGCGTACGCGCCGCATCTCCTGACATTCACCACGCGCAGGCCGTTGTGCCGCCGGCAGCGGTTCCGGCATACGTGGACTGGTTGATCGCGTCGCGAAAGATCGACGTGGTGCTGCTGAGCCACAGTCATCTCGGATATCACATGCTGCCGTATCTCCGCGCGCGACATCCGAGGGTGGCGTTTGTGGACTACGTGCACACCGACTGGTTCGAGAGCGGGATGTACGGCAGTTACGCGACGATGGCGGCGCGCTGGGAAGGGGAACTGGATGCGCAGCTCGCGACCAGTGACGCGCTGGTGGCGCAACTGATCGGGAATGGGTGCGCGGCCGATGCGCTGCGTACCGCACATATCGGCATTGACACGACCACGTGGCAGCATACCGGCGATCGACTGGCCGACGTCCGCGCGACAATCGGCGCCAGCGCGACTACTCTGGTGCTTCTGTTCGCCGGCCGTGTGACACCGGAGAAGCGGCCGCACCTGACAGTCGATGTAGCGGCGGCGTTACTGGCGGAAGGGCATGATGTGCAGCTGCTGGTGGCCGGCGGCGGTCCGTTGCTGCAGGCCGTGCACGATCGCGCGGTGACAGGCGGAATCGCTGACAGAGTGAAGCTGCTCGGTGAGCTTGACGAACAGACGTTGCGGCATGTGTACGCGGCGTCGGACGTATTTCTGGCGCCGTCGGAGATCGAGGGCATCGCGCGATCGCTGTACGAAGCGATGTCGATGGGATGCATTCCGGTGGTTTCAGATGTCGGCGGTCAGCGCGAGCTGGTGATTGCCGGCACGGGCACGCTGGTCGATGCAACGAGCGACAGCGCAGAGCCATACATCGTCGGCGTGCGTCCCTGGCTCGATCCGGTGGTGCGCATAAAGGCCAGCGCCGCGGCGCGGGCGCGGATCGTGGCGCACTTCGACAGCGCGCGGACGGTCAGGATCGTGAGCGACACGCTGCAGCTGGCGCGTCAGCGCCGACAGGCACGACAGACGGTGCTTCCGCGCGCCATCGCAGACGAGCTGGCGGTGCTCTCGATCGAAGTCATCCGGCGGCATGTACTGCGCACGGTCGCGCGATAGCGCCACGGTTTCTCCACTTCACTCATTCGAACGGCTCTGCTCATGTGTGGTATCGCCGGCATCATGAATGTTCACCGAACTCCCGTTTCACCGGGTGTGCTGCGCGCGATGACCGATATCGTGCGGCACCGCGGCCCCGATAGTGAAGGGCAGTGGGTGCGCGACGGCATCGGACTGGGCCACCGGCGACTGGCAATTGTGGATCTGTCACCGGCCGGCGCACAACCGATGCACAGCGCTGATGGTGCGCTTGTCATCACCTTCAACGGCGAGATCTACAACTGGCGCGAGCTGCGTCGGGAGCTGAGCAAGCGCGGCGTGGCGTTCCGCTCGCAGAGCGATACCGAGGTGCTGCTCGAGGCGTACCGCGCATGGGGTCCAAAGTGCCTCGACAAGCTGAATGGCATGTTCGCATTCGCGATCTGGGATGCGCGGCGGTCGCGACTCTTTCTGGCGCGCGACCGCTACGGCATCAAGCCGCTGTATTACCGCTGGGACGGACAGGTTCTGCTGTTCGGCTCAGAGGTCAAATCGATTCTGCAGCACCCCGCCGCGTCGGTTCGCGTCGATCACGCCGCACTGGGCGAATACTTCTCGTTCCAGAATGTGTTCAGCGATCGCACACTGTTCGATGGCGTGAAGCTGCTGCCGCGCGCATCGTCGATCACACTCGACATGGACCGCCCTGAGTCATTCGATGTGCAGCGCTGGTGGGAGTATCAGTTCGTCGAGGAAAAGGGTGTCAGCGAGGGGGAGTATGTCGAAGAGCTGGATCGACTCTTCCGACAGGCAGTGGAGCGGCAGGTACAGGCTGACGTCGAAGTCGGCACGTATCTCAGCGGCGGCATCGACTCGGGCGCCGTGACGTGCATCACCGCGCGGAAGTTCGCAAACGTGAAGAGCTTCACCGCGGGATTCGATCTGTCATCGGCATCGGGACTCGAGCTGGCGTTCGATGAGCGCGCGCGCGCCGAAACGCTCTCGGCGGCCTATCACACCGAGCACTATCAGGTGGTGCTCAAGGCCGGCGACATGGAGCGCGTGCTGCCGGACCTGATCTGGCATCTCGAAGATCTGCGCGTCGGGCAGAGTTATCCGAACTACTACATCTCACGACTGGCGTCACGCTTTGTGAAAGTCTGCCTGGCCGGCACCGGCGGCGACGAAATCTTTGCGGGCTATCCGTGGCGATACTACCGCGCGGTGAAGAACGACGATGCATCGCAGTATCTCGACAAGTACTACGCCTACTGGCAGCGTCTGGTGCCGGATCGGTTTCGCGCAACGTTTTTCAGGTCAGCCGTGCAGCAAAGCATGCTGACGCACACGCCGGAGGCGGCGTTCCGCGGCGTGCTGCGACGTCGCTCATTTCTGGCGATGACGCCGGATGACTACGTGAATCACTCGCTGTACTTCGAACTGTCGACCTTTCTGAGCGGACTGCTGTTGGTTGAGGACAAGCTGTCGATGGCGCATGGACTCGAAACGCGTGTGCCATTCCTCGATAACGATCTGGTGGATTTTGCGATGCGGGTGCCGGTGAAGTACAAGCTGAAGAATGTGGATCGCATCGCGCGACTGGACGAGAACGCGGTGGGCCCCAAGGTGCAGAAGTACTTCGACGAAACTGGCGACGGAAAGCTGATTCTGCGCAAGGCACTCTCCCGCTACGTGCCAGCCGGCTACGCGAATGGCCGCAAGCAAGGCTTTTCGGCGCCGGACGGCAGCTGGTTCCGCGGGCAGAGCATCGACTACATCCGGAAGCTGCTGCATACGCGTGACGCGCGGATCTACGAGTTCCTCGATCCGGTGACAGTGCACACTTTGCTCGATGAGCATGTCGGCGGCAAGGTGAATCACCGACTGGTGATCTGGTCGCTGCTCTGTTTCGAGTGGTGGCTGCGGCGGTTCCGCGACGGTGTGGGTGTGGCTGCGAACGCCGCCTGACCGCTGACAACATCAAGATCTGAGTGAATGCCGATGCGATTTGATCGCCAATACCGTGTGGTGAGTCTGTGCGAGGACGATCGCGTCGATCGCCGCATACTCGATGGCGCGCGCATGCTGAGTGAGGAAGGATGGCCCACGCTGGTAATCGCGGCGGCGCCGCTGACCGACCTGCGTGACGAAGAGAGCTATCCGGATGTGCCGATCTTCCGCATGCCGAGCAATGTGGTGCGTCCGGGACTTTCGCCGCGGGGAACCTTGCCCCATCAGGCGCTTATCGAGTCGCTGTTTCCGTGGGGGCGCCGGATCGCTGCGGCGGCGCAGGCGTTTCCGGCAGAGGTGTACATCGCGAACGATCTGCCGCAGCTGGCGGCGGGGATTCTGGCAGCGCGACGCTA
>JANMWU010000373.1:0-6728 GCA_031380785.1 Gemmatimonadaceae bacterium | reverse complement strand
GTCGATGGATCGGCGGCGCGCCACGCGGCAACTTCGCGATCGAGTCGCTGCAGCATCTGCTCCGGCTCGTATTCACCAAGCACGCCCATCCGCCGCGACAGCGGGTTGCCGTAGAACGCGATGATCCGGTGCCCGGGCAGCAGCGCGCCCGCGGCATACGCTGGCGTGCGCACCGGCCAGCGCGTATCACCAATTGAATCGCGATCGAGGGATGCAATGGCCGCGCTGTCCGACGCGATGCGTCCGGGAACGACTGGCGGCCGTGGCGGTGTGCGCGGCGGAGCTGGCGCTCGCTTCGTGGTGTCGCTGGCCGCGGTGCGACGATGCGCCGGCGCGCGGTGCGTCGTGGGCTTCTGCGCGTTCGACAGCGCAGGCAGCAGCAGCCACGCGAGCGACAGCGCACGGCAGCGCGTGCCAGCAGATCCAATTCTGTAGAGTTGCAAAGTCACGGCCGTCGGCAATAGTGGGGTGGCACAGCCAAGCCCCAAGCCTACACTGGCGGGCTGCGATGCTCCAGCCGAACGCGTGCGTTTCCCGGTGCTACGCGAGCCCCGCCGCCTCGGGACCGCGCAGCGGCGGACCGGCGATCACCATCTCGATCGACTCCTCATCGGTAAAGAGGCGCGAGCGCGTCAGAAACCGCACGCCCTCAGGCGCTTCGAGCGAAAATCCCGCACCGCGCCCGGGCACCACATCGATCGTCAGCCGCGTGTGCTGCCAGTACTCGAATTGCGCCGCACCGATGTACACCGGTGTCTCGCCGTGAATGATGCCAAGCAGCACATCGCGACCGCCGATCCGAAACTCGCCGCGCTGATAGCACATCGGCGCACTCCCGTCGCAGCAGCCGCCGGACTGATGAAACAGCAACGGCCCGTGCATCGCAACCAGCCGATCAATCATCGACGCTGCTGCATCCGTGCAGTCCACCCGTTCCGCCATTCAGCCTCGCTCATCAATCGCCCTGTATACTCATTCCCGTCCAGCGGACACTGTGACAAAACTACTTTGACGCCAAGCCGCAAAGACGCAAAGCAATCATTGAGCACTATGACATCCCGAACCGATGTGCTGTTGCTTGCATTTCCTGAAAGCTTTGCGTCTTCGCGTCTTCGCGTCAATGCAGTTCAGATCTTCCAGACTGCAGAATCAGAAGAACCCGAGCGCGCTCGGGCTATAGCTCACCAGCATGTTTTTCGTCTGCTGATAGTGGTTCAGCATCTTGAGATGATTCTCGCGGCCGATACCACTCTGCTTGTAGCCGCCGAATGCCGCATGCGCCGGATAGGCGTGATAGCAATTTGTCCACACGCGACCCGCCTGAATCCCGCGACCAAACCGATACGCGCGATTCACATCACGCGTCCACACGCCGGCACCCAGACCGTATAGCGTGTCGTTCGCGATGCGCAGTGCGTCGTCCTCGTCCTTGAACTTCGTCACTGATACAACCGGGCCAAAGATCTCTTCCTGGAACACGCGCATGTTGTTCGTGCCTTCGAAGATCGTCGGCTTCACATAGTACCCTTCGGCCAGCTCCCCTTCCTGCATAAAGCGCTCGCCGCCAAGCCGTACCTTGGCACCTTCAGCGCGTCCGATGTCGAAGTAGCTGAGAATCTTTTCGAGCTGATCGTTCGACGCCTGCGCTCCAACCTGCGTGCGCATGTCCAGCGGATTGCCAAGACGGAACGCTGCAACGCGCGCCGTCGCCCGCTCCATGAATGCGTCGTAAATCGACTCCTGCACCAGCGCGCGCGACGGGCAGGTACACACTTCGCCCTGATTCAGCGCGAACATGCCGAAACCTTCCAGCGTCTTGTCGAAGAACGCGTCGTCCTGACTCATGACGTCGGCGAAGAAGATGTTCGGACTCTTGCCGCCGAGTTCCAGCGTCACCGGAATCAGGTTCTCCGATGCGTACTGCATGATGAGCCGACCCGTGGTCGTCTCGCCGGTGAACGCGATCTTGGCGATGCGGTTGCTGCTTGCCAGCGGCTTGCCGGCTTCGATGCCGAAACCCTGCACGACATTCACCACGCCCGGCGGCAGAATGTCTGCGATCAGTTCCATGAACGCCATGATGCTCACCGGCGTCTGCTCGGCCGGCTTGATCACCACGCAGTTTCCCGCCGCGAGCGCCGGCGCCAGTTTCCACGTCGCCATCAGCAACGGGAAGTTCCACGGAATGATCTGACCAACCACACCCAGCGGTTCATGGAAGTGATACGCGACCGTGTCGTCATCCAGCTGTGAAAGACTCCCTTCCTGCGCCCGGATGACGCCGGCGAAGTAGCGGAAGTGATCCACTACCAATGGCATATCGGCCACCATCGATTCGCGGATCGGCTTGCCGTTGTCGATCGTTTCGATCACCGCCAGTGCATCAAGATTCGCCTGAACTCGTTCCGCGATCCTGTTCAGAATGTTTGAGCGCTCCGCAGCGGAGGTCTTGCCCCACGTTTTGAACGCCGCATGCGCCGCGTCAATCGCCTTCTCGACGTCTTCGGCGGTGCCGCGTGCCACATCACACAGATGCTGGCCCGTGACTGGACTCGGATTCGAGAAATACTGGCCCTTCACCGGCGGCGCATACTCGCCATTGATCCAGTTATCATAGCGCGACCGGATCGGGATTCGCATCCGCAACCGCTTCGCTGCGGTGGGGACGGTCGCGATGCCGTCCTGTTCGAGCGTTGCCGACATAACTCGCTCCTGCTGCGTGACTTGTCGCACCGCCTCGTCCGCGGTGCTGGACGCTGCTCATCGGTGAGCAACCATGCGACGGAAACGCTATTGGCGGGACCGGCGCACGCCAGTAAGCACCGGGTACAATGAAATGTTCCGACCACAGAATACGCGACAACCACAGCAGCCGGCATCCGCTTTTCGGACCGTCAGTCCGCGAATCGATCTCCGTATGGCGAGAACTTGCTATGCAGAAGCCCGCAGCGCATGCAGCCAGCACGCACGCAACCCTGAGGCACCCAGCGCGCTCGGCTCGTGCGGATTCCGGCGCCAGAACCAGCGCTCCAACTCCGGCGTCGTCAGACCGTGTCCGTGGAACGCGGCGTGTGCGTCGGCCACCACGGTGCCCAACAGCGCTGCGCCACGCTGTCGCAACTGCGCGTTGAAGCGCAACAGCGCGGCGGGCGGGATCGCGTCACCATCACGCTCGTCGGGAAAAATGCCGAGTCCGTCGGTAGGGTCAGGCAGCGTCGTCAGGACCAGGGTCAGGTCGCTGAAACGCGCGTGCAACATCTCCGCCAGCGCCAGCACACCGGTCACCGCATCGCGCACGATTGTCTCCATGCGTGCGGCAGCCGGTTTGGTGGCCACGGCACTCAACAGGTCGACTGAGCCCGCGGTGAGCGTCACCAGCGTCGGTTCGTCACCCGACTCGAGCCCGAGCAGCTGTTCGTCGAAAATGTCACCGATGCTCGCGCCATCCATCGCCCGTCGCTCGATACTCTGGCAGCCGGCCAATGTGCGCAGATCGTCACCAATGAAGTCGGGCCAGCGCTCATCGTCGTTCTGGAACAGCAGCGAGCCGGCGCCGACCGGCGGAACGGCACCGCTTCTCGCGTCGCGTTCCAGTGCCACGCTCACATCGGCCACTCTCAGATCGAGCGCCGGCGTCAGATCGGCGGAGAGTCCATCGCCCAGCACCAGATAGCGCGCGAAGGCTCGCAGTTCGTGATCCATCACCCGATGTCAGCCGGGTCGATGCCCCGCGTCTGAAAGATCCGCGCGACCGCTTCGCCGATCTTGTTGTTCGGCGTGCTGGCTCCAGCCGTGATTCCGACGCGTACGGCACCGGTTGCCGGCATCCAAGCGGCGCGGGTTTCCTCACTCATGTGCAGACCGATGGGTCGGTATCGCACCACGCCTGTCACCGGATCGATGCCCTCCGCATCCTCAACATGGTACGTCGTAACCTTGTCGGCGCAGATCGCGGCCAGCGACAGCGTATTGCTTGAGTTGTACCCGCCGACCACAAGCATCACATCCAAATGCTCCTGCAGCAATTCGTCGACGGCGTCCTGACGGTCCTGGGTCGCAGAGCAAATCGTGTCAAAGGTGCGGAAATTCGTTTCGCGGTACCCGTCGCCGCGCGCGCGCGCCATTGCCTGACCGACTTCCTCGCCGATTGCCAGAGATTCGCGTGCCAGCATCGTCGTCTGATTCGCGACACCGATGCGTTCCAGATGGAGGTCGGGATCGAAGCCGGGCGACGCGCGGTCAGCGGCGAACTTCTCCAGAAATGCGTCACGATTCCAGCGACCTTCGATGTAGTCGCAGACCAGCCGCGCTTCCGACATGTCGCGCACGACGAGATAGCGACCGTCGGGGTACTTCTGCACCTGTGAAGCCGTGGCGCGCGTCTCTTCGTGATAGTGCTTGCCGTGGATCAGCGACGTGAAACCATCGCGCGCGTACTTCTCGACGCGCTTCCAGACATTCAGCACCGAGCCGCAGGTGGTATCAACCATGATGCACCCCAGCTCACGCAGCGTGTCGAAATCCTGAATCGTCACGCCGAATGCCGGCAGAATCACCACGTCATCCGGCTTCACCGGGGCGTAGTCAAAACCGGTGCCCTTCGCGCTCAGGAACGTGATGTCCATTTCACGCAGCTTGTGGTTGACATGCGGGTTGTGGATGATTTCGCCCGCCAGAAACACACGCCGATCGGGAAATTTGCGCCGCGCCTGATAGGCGTACTCCACAGCGCGCTCGACGCCGTAACAGAAGCCGAATTCCTTCGCCAGCCGGACCGTCACGTCACCGGCAGTGAGCGTGTAGTCGCTGGCCCGGAGCAGGTCCACCAGCCGGCCGGTGTAGTCATCAGCGAGGGTGTCCTGGACATCCGCCTTCAGTCCAAAACCCTTCCGGTAGTAGGTCTCTTCGTCGGTCGGCGCCATTTCACAAATCTAGCGTGATCGGTTCGCCGCCTCCCATCCGCAGGTGCCAGTGGGTTGGTGAATGTGGCGGTCGGCCGAGGCTGTCATGCCAGCATGCCCCGCCGAAACGCTGGCGGCTTGCTTGCGCCGATCCGATTCGTGGGTAACGTGCAAATATCTCCTCTGAGAAGGTCCCCGTGTCTGCTCTCGTCGTCGCACCAACTGATGGCCGCACATTCGTATTCGTGGGCGATCGCCTCTGGCTCGATTTTGTCAATACAGACGACATCGAACTTGGCGTACGCCGCGACGCATTGCGGGACTTCGGCACCATGCTGGAGTGGCTGGCCGCAGTCGGTGTGATAGATCATGACCGTCGGGTCGCGATCATGCGTCGCGCAGAGCAGCAGCCGGCCGGTGCCACCGCTGCCCTTCTGGACGCTCGCCGGGTGCGCAGCGCGCTGCGGGCGCTGGCGGAACACGGTGCGGTTTCAAACGACGCCCGCACCGACGCTGTGGCTGAGATCAATCGGGTGCTCGGTCGAAGTGCCGGCACGCGACGGTTGGAGCTGTCACCCGATGGCGTGTACACGCGCAACTTCGTTGCCGGCGGCGATGCCTTCGCCGCGCTGATGATGCCAATCGTCGACGATGGCGCCGACTCGCTGATTGCCGGCGAACTTGGCCGCGTGCGCTGTTGTAACGATCCGCGCTGTCGCCGCGTCTTTCTCGACAGCACCAAGAACGGTCGTCGTCGCTGGTGCGACATGGCCACCTGCGGCAACCGCGCCAAGGCCGCACGCCATCGCGCTCGCGAACCGCTGCGCGCGACGCCCACGTCGACTGCATTCCGACCACTCACAGCTTTCTAGCGTGCGAGAATAGCGCTCACGCTCTTAAAAAACTGATGCCGTTTATGCAGCCTCAGGCACAGACTTGATGTAGCCCATGTCCATCGCATACCCCACCAGCTTCTTCTGCAGAATACGACGGCCGCGGAACAGCCGGCTCTTCACCGTCCCCTCAGGAACACCGAGGATGTGCGCGATCTCGGCATAACGCAGCTCGTGAATGTCGCTCAACACAACCGCCGCACGGTACTCATCGGGCAGGTTGTCGATTGCTGAAGTGATCTCGGCGTCCAGAAACGTCTCGTAGAAGCGCGCTTCCGGATTCACATCGCCCACCGGTTCGAATGCGCCCCAGCCGTCCGTCTCATCGGTGGCCTGCACTTCGCGTGCATCGATGCGACGCTTCCGGCTAACGAAAACGTGATAAAGGATCGTGAACAGCCAGGCGCGGATATTGGTGCCGAGCCGGTACTGCTCCCAACGCTCAAAGGCGCGCAGCACCGTGTCAGACACCAGATCCTCGGCGTCGTCGCGCGAGCGCGAGAGCTTGAGCGCGAAGCTGTACATCGCATCGAGATGCACCAACGCTTCAGCCTCGAAGCGGGCACGCCCTTCGAGCGCGAGTTCGGGCCGCGGAGATGATCCTGCATCAGTCAACTTTCGTTCCCGTTGCTGCGTCGCAGCCATGTTCTGCTCCAGAGTGGGCTCAGTCGTCGTGCCTGTGCGGTCGCCGGTGCGGCGCACTCGCATGTCGGTGGCATCATGCATTCGTCACAACACGGCGGTTGGATGCGGCGCGATCACCGACTCGCGTACATGAATCGCGATGAAGCGTTTGAGATCGATAGCGATTCCTTCCAGAACGACGATGTCACGCTTCACACGAGACATCATCAATCCGCCTTCGAGTGCCGCGATGATGAACCGCGAAAAGCGCACCGCGTCCACATCGTCCTGCAGCTGAGGACGCGCTTCC
>JANMWU010000340.1:0-10802 GCA_031380785.1 Gemmatimonadaceae bacterium | reverse complement strand
TCGGTTTGCAGTTGCAGTTCTCGAACACGGAATCGTTGAAGTCCATCAGCGCTATCTTGCTGCCGGCGGCGTTGGATTCCTGCTTGGCGACGGGCAGTTGAACTACGGGCGTGAACAGATCATTGAGTCGTTTTATCGTATTCAGGCAACGGCGCATCTGCAGGTCAGTCCGGACCTGCAGGTGATAAGAAATCCCGGGTACAATCGTGATCGGGGTCCGGCGGTCGTGGCGAGTCTGCGGGTGAATCTGAAGTATTGACGCGCGTGCTATAGCGCGGTCCCAGCCGCGCGCCCGGAAAGTGGGAACTTCGTGATCGCAGCCTGGAACACCCACGCATTCTCGCGCGGTGCTCTGCTGCAGTAGTTGACTTGGTTACGGTCGAGGCAAGAGAGGTGGCATGAGCCGATCCGGCGCGAGACTACGCGCACGTTGACAGTAGCGCTTTGGCCCGAACGCCTCGTGCGATCCTCGCTCCGTGAACAGCTAGCCGCGTGCCGAGTCACAAACCGCGTCACCCATCGAGCGATCCTACGCACGGCGGACCAGGCTCACCTGAGCTGCGTGCATCTGGCAACCCGTCTCGCGGCGTTGACTCGCCGACGCCCGGGATGCGCGCTGCGGCACCGATTTTCGTGTGGCGCCTTCCGTACGCCGTTCTTGTGCTGCCGGGTGCCTCGCGTCTGGCACCTATGGCTCCGCACGCGGTTGTGCTGTTGCTGTGCGGCGCAGTCGTGCTGCTGATCCTTACGCTGCTGGGGTCCGTGCGCCTGCGCTCGCCGGCCGGAGCGAGCGATGAGTCGCGACGCGTGGCGTTGCGTGCGCTGCTCGCCGCTATGGCGCTCTTCGCGGCGTGCTGCGCCGACCTGGCGTTCGGCACAACAAGAGTGCTCGGCGTCTGGCCGGCGATCGTGCCGATTCTAACGTGGCTCCTCTGTTCGCTATTCATTCCACTGTGGTGAGGCTCCGACGCGGTGCGCGATGATGTTCCATCTGAGTTCGGATGGCGATGTCTGGGCACGATGCGCTTGTGGTACGCGGCTAGCGACGATCGGGCGCTCTGGGTGCGCTACCCTCGATCGCTGCTCCGCGCCGTCTCGGTAGGCTACACGCGGAATCTTGGCACGCCCGACGGGCAGCTGATGCTGGCAACGCTGGTGGTGCTCGTTGCTGCGGTGATCGCGATGACATTCTTGTCGATGCCGTGAGCGCGTTGTTTCCACGCCGCGCCAGCATCCCGCCGACACCGAGTTCGGCTGCCAGCGGGTAACTGGCCGCTACTTCTTCGACGACTCCTCGAGCAGTTAGTCGTGCGAACCAGCATTTAGCACCTATGCGTGGCCATCTGCCAACGCGGCCTTCTGCGCTTTCGACACGATGCGAGTGCTCACTGCCACTCGCGGTATCGAAGATACAGCACTATCATCAATTCATACAGATATGGAGCTCGTATGGGCGGCAGAAAGACTGGCGGGACGAGGCGGCGCATTGCGGAAACGGCCGCAGAAAAAACGAAAGCGTTGTCGGTCACGCAGGCGTCACGGAGCAAGGATTCGGTGCTACGCGAACCAGATTCTGGCACGCCGTATTCTGGCGCGCGCGAAACATCCCGGCCCCTGCGAGGCGCGGCCGCATCACAGCAGCTTTCCAACGCAAGCCCAATCGGATCGCTGTCCGATCAGCTCGAGGTTGTGGCGGCCAGGGCGGCGTCGGGGCGTGTTCGGCGCAAGAACATGAACATGGATCAGGGTCTCCTGGACACTGTGCTCGCCGCGTCCGGTGCGACGTCCGAGACAGAGGCAGTCAGACTGGGCCTCGCGGCCTATGTCGAGATTGCGGCATTCGAGCGGGCGATGCTGACTGGATTCGATCGCTGGTCATCACTGTCGGGCTTCGCGCTCGAGGGGGCCGCACCAATCGACACGGGGGCTTTCCTGGCCCGCAGCGCCAAGGCAAGAAAGATCGGCTCGCGCTGACGTGTACGTCCTCGACGCGAACCTCTACATCGGCGCGCAACGTGACGCGACGCTCCGATCGGCGCTGCGTGGCTTCATGATACGCGAGAGCAGGAATGTGTATGTCAGCCGTGTGGTTCTGTATGAACTGATGAAGGGCGCACCGACGGTGAATGACCAGCGGCGCGTGATGCGCGATCTCGGAGCGCCCTTTGGAGAACACCGACGGGTCATCGAGACGGACGGCCAGGTGTGGGAAGATGCGGCGTTTCTCTATCGCGCGATTCATGCGAAGAAGAAGCATGCCGTCGTCCTGGCGCAGGCATCATTCAGGAATGATTTGTTGCTGGCTGCGAGTTGTCTGCGGGTCGGCGCGACGCTTGTCACCTTGAACCGGCGGGACTTTGCGATCATTGATGCGGTGCGGTCGTTCCGGTTTTTGGACTATTTGCCGGAATAATGTGTACACGCGCCTGTGCGCGTGACGCTCGGCAAAGCACTTCAACGCGCGCGCGGGCAGCGGCGACGCCGAATCGTGGCCTTCGAAGAAATTCTCGGTAGGCGGGTGTGCTCCGCAATGCACGCAGGCGCGGATGAATTGCATACCATCGCGTCGTCATCCCCGAGGTCAATCCGACCTCGAGCCACTTGATCGCTTCGGCGGGCGCACCGAGAAGAACGTATGCACCGGCAACTCTGTCTGGTTGAAGCGCGCGATAGGGATACCCGGCCTGCCCGTACGATCCCGCGCCGTGAATCGCGCGCGCAACGGCCGCACGGGCCGAGGCTGTCCTGCCGGATACAGCTTCGGCAAACGCCAACATCACCACGGCCGTGCCACGCGACAGCAAAATGTTCTCCGGCTTGATGTCGCGATGCACGACGTCCGGCGCGTGTGCGTACACCAGTGCATGTGCTACATCACGCAGCAGCTCGAGCGACTCGTCCACCGCGATCGGCCCCTGCACCATCCGCTCGCGCAGCGATGCGCCGCGTACAAATGGCATCGTGTAGTACGGCATGCCAAGCGATGTGACGCGTCGTGCGCAGCGGATCGGTCATCGGCGAGGGCGGTGGTGAGACGGGGCTCTCACGAGAAGGTAGCACTTCGCCCTCAACCCGCACACCAATCACCGGCCGGATGGCGCTACCGGACGATTCGGCGAATGCGCGCAGCCCGGGTCTCCGGTCTCAGCTTCCGCCGCCGACTCGAGTTACCACTCGGCGGCGCGTTATTTCTTCGACAACTCCTCAAACACCGCCCGCACAAACCGCTCGTGCCCGCCCGGCCACTCTTTCTCGTACTCGGCGCTCAGCTTCATGGCCAGCACTTGCTCGATGGTTTTTCCAGACCGCACTTCCTGCTCGACGCGGCCGCGCACCGTGGACACCGCGTCGCGCCAGGCCTTGAGCCGAGCGCGATCGGTAATCTGCCCATGCCCCGGCACGATCTTCGTCTGCGCATCGGTCATCGCATATACCATATCGGCAGCCGCGATCACGCCGTTCGATGAGCCACCGCTGGACAGATCGATGAACGGCAGTCCGGTGTTGTTGAACACATCGCCCATGTGTACCACGTTGGCCTTGGTGAAGCGCACGATCGCATCGCCATCGGTATGAGCGGGACTGACGTGCGTGATCACGATCGAGTCGCCGTTGAGGTGGAAGGTCACACCATCGGAGAACGTCACTACCGGCAGCGCGATGTGCGGAGCAGCCGGCACCTTCTGGTTGAACGCAGCCATGAACTGAACCGCCGACATGCGCTTGCGCACATTGTCATGCGCTACGATCACGGCGCCGCTGGTTCCGAAATTCTCGTTGCCACCGGTGTGATCGCCGTGCCAGTGCGTGTTGATCACGAACTTCGCCGGTGCGCTGGTGATTGTCTTGATCGCCGCCACGATCTTCGGCGTCAGTGGCGCGAACTGATCGTCGACGATGAACGTGCCATCGGGCCCACTCGACACGCCAATATTACCGCCGGCGCCAAACAGCACGTGCAATCCGGGTGACAACTGCACCGCACGAACCTGTACGGTGTCGTAGTTGGTCTGCGCGGCGAGCGTGGTTGATACGCCGAGCAGCGCGAACGTGATCAGAGTGCGCATGGTGTGGCCGGTGAAGGTGTGTATCGAACGTACGTTGCTGCCGCTGCCGCGGCGCACAGTGAGTCAGGCACCGAACTGCCGCAGGTGATGATCAACGTGCGTGTACTGCAGGTTGGCCCACTGCTGCGGCGTGAGCGGTCCGAAGAAGGCATGTGGCTGCCGCGTGACGCCGGCTGGACCGGATGACACGAACCGCTCGATCTGCGCGCACAGCCGTGCACGTTCGCGTTCGACGTCGCGAGCGTCGGTGATCACCAGATCCGGCGTCGTCGGTGAATTCGGCCGCATTGGCTTGTCGTCCCCGATGGCAAGCGGCTTGATGATCCACCCTATCGGCTTTCCGATCAGCATCCGAGGTGGCTGCCGATCACCACTCGCGACCTCCAGCGCATCCGCGCAATGCGCTGCGGCTTGTGCGGAATTCATCTTTCCCCAGCGCGCTGGCGGATTCTTGCTCAGATGCGTCGTGCGCGAAATGAGATCGTCCGCGAGCGCCCGATCAAACAATGTCTTCATCTGACTGGTCCTGGCGATGGCATGCGCGGGCGTGTCGGCAAAGAGATGGAAGCGTGTGAAGAAGGTACCGGGCAACCAATCGTGACACGAGTGCCGAAGCACCAACGCACGCCCGAGCCAACCCTCGCAACTACCGCAGCCGCGCCAACCGCAGATTCAATGGCTCTGCGAACGCTGCACTTACGCCCCACCGACGATCCGTAACCAGCCCGCGCGCGACAGCGAGGCGAACCGGCGCCCACTTCGCCCCCTTTACGCCAAGCTGCAGTCCCGCACCACCGTCGATAAACAGTCGCGCCTCGCTGAGTCCCTCACCCGGCGACCCCACGCGCGCGGCATCGACGAAAATGCCAGCGCCGATTGTAATGGGACCGACCGTGCCCAGCGGTCGATCACCGGCAACGCCGCCGTGCACGATGCGCCGCCCGGTGCGCGCGGCGGGCAGGACGTCGTCGAGGATCCGCGGGTGTGCGCGCAACGGGATGTCGCGCGCCAGCCCGTCCCCGGCGAGCGGCCAGAGCCCACGCGGCGTCTCGATACTGGTGGCGTCGGCACCAAGCCGCATCGACCATGTGTTCGACCAGCGGTCGACAGGCAGCGTCCATGCGATTCGCGTTTTCAGCCGGTCGAAACGTGCATTTGACCCGAGTGGAATCGCATGCTCAGACAGCGCCAGCAGCGCCACATGATCATGCGCAACGTGCAGTCCACCGCCCGCGGAAAGCGTGACAAAGTCGCCATGTGCGGACCATCGCTCGAAGCGGGTGCTGACGAGCGCCTCCACATTGCCGCTCGACCAGCCACCAACTGAAACAGATGAGACGCTGCGTCGCTCGTCGGGAATTCCTGACGAGAAGCGAAACGCTTCCCAGCTGCGCAGGATACCGACGACCACCGGCATCCCGACGCGGGTGGGGATGTCCGCGCGCAGCGCGACGCGAGGATCGGCGTGCTGCCATCGCCACTGTCCAGTCCACACTTCGCCCAATCTCAGCGGCGAATGCAGTGCAAGAATCAGGTCGCGACGAAATACGACCGAGATCGCACTGCCGGCCAGCAACAGCGGCAGCGGTTCGAGCAACGGTCGTTCAACCACCGCAGCATGCAGCTCGACCGCACCGCCCGCCACCGGCGCGTACGACACTCGCGTACTTCCAAGCGTGGGGAAATCGGCGATGCGCCGCTGCGCCAGCGTCAGGCGCGCCGGCGACAGCACTTCGCCCGGACGCATACCCAATCCGTCAGCCAGCGCGCCAAAGCGGGCGTGCGCACTGCCATCGATGCGTACCAGATCGATGACTGGCCGACCGATCGTGTTCCACGCGTCCAACGCGCCGTCCACATCGCCGGCGAGATAGCGACTGCTTGCGAGCAGCTGCCATCCCAGCGAATCGGCTGGTGCGCGCTGTGAATACTCGAACGCCAGACGCACCGCTTCGGCGTGCTTGCCCTGACGAAAACGCACGCCGGCGAGTTCGCGCAGCACCAGCGGTTCTGAGGCGCACTCGGTGACAGCAACGCCCAGGAACTGGTCGGCCGCATCGAGGTGATTCTGCGACGCGGCGTCGGCGGCTTTGTCGAGCCACGGTCGGCAGGGCAGCGAATCGAGTGTGGCTACGGGCTGCGACGAGAGCGGGGAAGGAGCACTGGCGGCAACGATCGGGGCCGGCCGCACGAACAACGCCCAGTTGGACGCGCCTTCCCATCGGTTCAGAAATGTCCTGACGCCAAGTCGTACTGACGGAGACAAGGCCGGGTCGTGAAACGTGACTTCCGTGCTGGTCCATCCTGCGATCACGACGTAGTGATAGCGATTCGCCGCCACTTTGATCAGGGCGATCACGGGCACGCTGTCGGCCAGCGACGCCTGCACCATCGCCGCTGTCGCGTCAAGCGCGTGCGTCGCCCAGCCACGCTCGCTCATCACGCGCGACATGTCGGTCGTGCGAATTCCGCCCTCCGCCTTCCGCACCAGCGGTGCGAAATCCTCGGCGAACACGCCGCGTCGGCCCCACCATCGCTCGATCATCGCGATTGCGGCGCCGCCACACAGTAATTCCGACTGCGACACGTACGGAACATCAAGAACTGCGGGACGCTCACGGTGTGCCACGTCCGGCTTTAGGGCCGGCAACCGCACCGTTGCACACGACGCGCACACCAACGAGAGTCCAGCTGCCAGCCATCGACCGGCGTTCATCGCCATACCTGCAGATGCGATATCAGCGCGTGAGCAGAATGATGAGCAGCAGCGCGATAATCACTGCCGTCGTGCTGATCACGATCCTTTCATCGCCGCCGGCCAGGATCTGGTCGGCCACCTTCTTCGCTGATGCGTCATCGAGCGCCGCGATACGATTCGCGACATCGTCGGAACTCAAGCCCATGTTGGCAGCGACGGCCAGACCGCTGGTCGAGGTGAGTGCCGATGTCACGACGGCGCGGTTGCTCACTGGGTGAGATGCCACGGCGGCGTCAAGCGCTCTGACATCGACGGTGCTCTTTCGCTGCGCGGAGAGTGGCGCGGCGAGGGTAAGCGCGGCGAAGGCGGCAACGAGAGCTGACGGGAAGAGTCGGGACACAGGAACTCCTGATTCGATGTGATTGTGATGTTGAAACGGGACGTGCGCTTACCGGATCACGGACGCAAAAAAGCGCGGGCAGCCCAAGGGCCACTCGCGCCATCATCTGCTGAGCCACGAACGCTCATCCGATCCGGCAAGCGCTACAGTCGCGCATGTACACTGCAAGAATACGCTACGGACGGGTCCGCATCTGCGCAAGCGCTTTGGATTGCGCGCTGCCAGCCTGGAGCACTCGCCCGACAAGGCCAGACGGCTGCTCGTCTGACCTTGTCGCGCAGGGCTGCTACAAGACCCGTGCCGCGAGTGTCAGCGCGCCGTGCCGCGTCGCAGCAGATTCACGACTGCGAGCAGCACGACGGCCCCGCCGAGAGACACAAGCAATGCCGGCGCGCTGAAGTTATTCTGGTTTATCGTGCCGATACCGAGCATTGGTGAGATCAACCATCCTGCGATCATCGAGCCGACAATGCCCACGACGACGTTCAGGATCAAACCCTGCTGCGCGTTCGTCTTCATGATAATGCTTGCGAGCCAGCCGATGACGCCGCCGATGACGAGCCAGATAATGAGATTCATGATACGAGGTGCGGAAGTGTGAATGTGCACGCGCACCATGTCCCGAAACCGTCGGCATCAGAGGCCGAGTTGACGGGGGCAATCGCTGGTGCGCTGTGGGCGTCGCCGCGCGAGTCGTCGGCGCTTGCTACGGCGCACGCGCATCGATGCGGGCAGGGCGACATGAACCCGGTAGCTTCGCCGACACGTCGCAGCGAAGCTGCTACCGTGCCCGACCGTGTACCGGTGTCGTGCCTCAATATAGCACCGCGCACGGCAAGTGCACGTTCATCGCATCACGCGCGACTCGCCCGGTGCCGCTTCGCATTCCGCTTCGCATACCCGAAGTAAATCACCATCCCGATCAGCAGCCAGATCACCAGCCGCTCCCACGTCGGCAACCGCAATGCGATCATCTGCAGCAGACAGATCGCCGCACCGGCCACGGCCACCCACGGCAGACCCGGTGTGCGAAACGGCCTCGGCGTGTCGAGGTAAGTCTTCCGCAGCAGCACGATGCCGATACACACCAGCACGAACGCCAGCCGCGTGCCCATCGACACCAGCTCGCTCAGCACATTGATCGGCGTCAGCCCAGCAACCAGCGCGCGGCACCGTCACAATCCGGCGCGGATTCGCCGGATTGTGTTCCAGCGTCCGCCGCAACTCGGCCACGTGCGTGTCGACGGTGCGCGTAACGACATCGCTGCCGTATCCCCACACGTCGCGCAGCAGCTCCGCGCGCGAAACGACCGCGCCCCGCCGCTTGCAGCGCGCGACCAGCAGAGCGTACTCACGCGGACGCAGACTGATCACCGTGCCGTTGCGCGTCACGAGATGCGCCGACGCCTGGACGTCGATCTCACCGGAGCGAAAGCTGGCGGGCAGTTGCTGCGTGCCGCCACTTTCACGGCTCCGTCGCAGCCGCGCTTCCACCCGCGCCAGAAGCGCAGCAGTGCGTAGCCGTCCATGCCCGGCAGCATGAGATCGAGAATGATCAGCTTCCGCCATATAGTTGAACGCTGCTTCAAGTCCGCGCGTACCATCGTGCACGAGCCGCTGTCAGCTGCCGATCAGCTTATTTTGCGATGCCCGGACATCGATCGGGGCCGCTTCTCCATGACGTTTTCGCGTGATTCTGACACCCGGATGAGTCTGGAACAACATTGCGCATTGTGTGGCGGCGCTGCCTCGCTTCTCCACGAATTGTCCCAGAAGCCGATTGCTGGTGCTCTCAGCAACACGCGTGTGCGGTCACGGCCAACGTGCTGTGCGCGCACGCTTTAATTGCTCGCGCGCACTGGCGTCCCACAAAACGCGACTCGGTATGCGACGTGCACCTGGTACCTGTGTCCGTGCTACCCGAACGTGTCATTTCCGCAGGAGTACCGCGACATGAGTTTCCTTACCAGGATCACAGGTTTCGCAATCGTCGCTGCAGCGGCCGTGGCCCCGCTCAGCGCGCAAACATGGCAAGCGATTGGCACGCCGAGCAACAGCAACACTGGCGCATACTGGAACAATCAGTCGTACGGTTCACCATCTGGCGTGGTGTGCAACGTCGGCGCGGTCCTTACGAATACACCGGGCAGTCCCGTGAGCTGCCCGAATCAGAGCTCCGCATTTCTTCCGATCACACCTACGCCCCTGACCGGCTCTAACGTGTTCCTCGGTGGCTCCGGTGGGTCGGAGCCGGGACTCGGTGGCTTTCGCTTCGCTGGTGGTACGTACACGATCTCGCTGATCGGTATGCTTGAAGGCGCGCCAGGCACGCCGGCGTGGGGTGTCATTCTCGACAACGGCACGGTCTTCACGTCGGCACAGCTGGCGGCGGGAAACACCGTGCTGTCGGGTCCATTCGCGGTGTGGATTGCTCAGGCCTTGCCTGCGTCTGGCGCCGGCACGATCTACACATCCGATCGGAGAATCGGCGCGCTGGCAATCGGATCCCGTTCTGCTACCACCTATCAACAGCACGCGGTGTTCACCAATGGCACAGGGATTGGGAATCTTGGCAGTCTCTCGACCGATGCCTTCGGAACGATCATCAATTCAACTGGCGCCGGAGCGCGCTACTACGTCGGCATGGAAGACATTGCGAACGGTGGCCGCGGATTCGGTGTCGCGGGCCCCGGTGAAGTATCCGACCGTGACTATCAGGATGTGCTGATCTCGATTCAGGCAGTGCCTGAACCGGCAACCTTCATGCTGCTCGGCATGGGACTGCTCACGCTTGGCGCAATGGCGCGTCGTCGCAAGGTGTAGGATTCGGCATGCACGATGCACGAAGCAGGGCGGCCGTCTTCGGACGGGCGCCCTCTTTCGCCAGTGCTGTGTACAACAATTGCGCGCGCTCGATGCGCAGCCTCCGCGAATCGTCGATGGCCGTCGGCAGCAACCGGCCACGCTGGACGCGGTTCCAGTAGGGCGGGCAACCTTGGCGGGTCCGAGACGGGGAGTGCAGGATCCGCCGCCTTGGTGGGGCGGTGGTTTCGTCTACGTCGACGACCCCTGGCAGCGCACGCTACTCCGGCTTCGCGACTGCCGCCCGCCTCGCCTGAAACACATCCTTCATCTGACTCGCGATATCCACCTCGCCCTTCATCTCGTCACCCGCCACAGCCGCCGTCATCGTCAACGTGATCGGATTGCCGTTGTACGCAATCGAATACGAAAACTTCACGGTGTTGCCGGTCACCGTGCCGTCCAGCGGCACGTCGCCTGCCTCGCGCTTGACGGTGCCGGTGAGCTTCTCGCCGTCCTGCTTGAGTATCAGGCGGAAATTGCGTGTACCACCTGGCGTATTCATCGAGGCGTCCCAATCCCCGGTTACTGACTGGGCGGCGGCGGCGGCGATTGCGAAAAAACTCATCGCGAGCGTGAGCAACAGCTTCTTCATCAGCCATTTCCAGGAAAAGTGATTGCGTCGCCACGCAGCGTGATGCGGGCCTTGTGAATGCTACCTATTTCCGGCGCGACGCGTCAGTCGACCGATGCAGTCAGTACATCGTGCATCGCCTGCAGTTCCGCACCGCTGATCACTCCGTCTCGACGACACGACGCGTGCAGGTGCGGCGAG
>JANMWU010000295.1:0-9400 GCA_031380785.1 Gemmatimonadaceae bacterium | reverse complement strand
ATGCCATCGAGCACCAACTCTGACAGCTCGACCAGCCTGCGCACATCGGCGTCGGCATGCGAGGTCGGATGCGTGCCGCGCCAGGCTTCCGACAACCGGTCCCATCGTCCGTTGCCATAGGCGCACCGGCACATCGCCGTGCCAAGCAGCACGCGAAGATGCGGAATCGGATGCGGATCACCCGGAATCAGCGCGAACGCACTGGCGGCGTCGCCGTCCACCACATCATGCAGTGCCGAGACCGCTCCATAGCCGGCGAACACGAATGCGAACGCATCGCCTGCGAGCTCGGAAGACCAGCTGGACCACATTGCCGCGATTCCTGACGGCTGCGAACGGAGTGCGGCATCGAGGGCAGCGCGCACCTGTTCATTCCAGCCGAGGACGTGCGAAATCTGATGGCCAACTTCATGCATTAGGGCGGTGGGCCGCAGCAGGCCTTGTCGTGTCATCCGAATCGCAGCGACCGGGTTTCTCACGCTGCCGTCCCACAGGCGCAGCCCCATCTTCCAGATCGCGGCCCCTGCCCCTTTGTCGGCGAACGTGAGCGCGGCCGGTACCTGTTTGCCAAGTGGCTCGAGCACTTCCGTCATCGCACGGGTGGCGAGATGGTCACAGGCGCGCAGCCACGACCCGAGCGGCTCTGTGCTGCGTGTCGCGAGCGCATCGGCGAAGAAGTCCACCGTCGTTTCGGTGCGCATATAGTGACGGCGCACCGCCAGCAGATCGCGCCGCAGGCGCGGAGTCTCCTGCAATGTTGCGTTACGTAATGCCATCGCGAGCGCATCGATCCGGCGGCTCAGATCTGACGTGGCGGCGGCGAGCGACGCGCGCAGAGACACGCCGAGGTAATGCTCGAGCGACTGCCACGCATCTTGAGACGCGACGCCCGCCGGATCGGCAAGGCGCAGGGCCGCCAGGCGCCAGTGTTCGAGTTGGCGCTCAAGCTCCGCCAATACGGAACGCGCGACGGAATCGGACAGCATTGGAGTCGTCACGCGGAATAGCCCGGCAGCGCCTCCATCTCGTGCGTGGCCACCGACTCGCGCGTGGTGTCCTCGTCCTCATGCATCGCTCCCGTTCGCGATGCGAGGCGCCGCACGGCGGCGAGCCAAGGCACCCCGCGCAGCGTGATGCGCACCGTGACGCCATCGGCGCGCGCGTTGGCCGCGGCATCGAATTGTGCGGCAAGTTGCTCGTAACGCCGCTCGAGTTCCGACGCGATGACTTTCACGACTGAATGCTGCCACACGCGTCGCAGTGAGCCAGTCATGCGCCGGCGCACGCGCCGCGATACCTCATCCGCGCTTTCCGCCTCCGACTCACTGCTGACGCGCAGCGCGTCCAACTCACCCTCGGCTTGCACGCGATCGTGCGACGCGAACACGCGCCTGAAGAGATTCAGGAGTACGCCGGGCGGCGCCTTTCGACGAAAGGCCTGCGCTATTTCCTGCGCCGCCGCTTCACTGTAAAAGATTCGGACCGACACCACACCGCGCCGCAGATCGAAATGCGCCCGGACGTGACGTGTGCGACCGCGCTGCGCCGGCGATCGCGTGCCACCCCCTTCGATCGAGAGTCGGTAGAAGCGCTGACCGACCGCGAGCGAGTGCGGCGTCTCCAGAAACCGATCGGGGACGTTGCGGCCGAGTCCGGGTTCACGCAGCAGCAGGCCGGCGGTCGCTTCGGTCAGTGGGTGGAACTCACTCTCGTTCGCCGACTCGGCAGCCGGAACTCCGGCATTTGTGCCCGGGCCAGCGGTTGAGGGCGCATCGGCCGGCGCTGACGACGGTGTTGGCGCGGTGGACTCGGGTCCGCCCGGCTGTGATTCGGCGCGCGTAATTGCTCCCGGCATCGTGCCGGGCACCGCTTCGTATAAGTGCACGTGGACGCGGATCGGTCCCACGATACCGTAGCGATCGCGCAGAATGGATCGCAGCGGCACGCCGCGGAACGACGGGATCGCGCGCGCGATCTGCGGCGTGAGTACGATCGACGGCACACGCGTGTACATCTTGTATCGCTGACCGCGCGGCCGCCGCCAGACGCCCTTCAATTCGCCGGCCTCGTGCAGCTCCGTGCGCACGGTGTTGTCGGGAAAGTTTGCCGCGACCGCCGATTCAAGGGCATCACGCGAGTACGCTTCCAGCATCGTCTCGCTTTCCCATTCTGACGCCGGCAGCGTCTGGGCCAGACGAGCGACCGTGTCCTCGAGCGTTGACGCGATTGTTTCGCCTGCCACACGCGACGCGGCGTCGGCCTCGGATTCCGCTTCGAGCTGCACCAGCTTCAGGCCCGCGTCCACCAGAGCGCCTGAAAGTGTGCGCGCGTTGTCCGGCCCGATGTACGGGCGAATCAGGCGCGCCAGATGACCGGACAGGAACCGCACGATCTTCGGTCGTCCGATGATTCGCACGCCAAGCTTGAGTGCAGCCAGAATGACTGGCACGAACTGCTCAACCGCCGGCATCGGATCTTCGCCCTCATCGCTGCGCGCCAGACGCGCCACGAACACGCTGCGTGCTGCGTCCAGGTCCCGCAGCGCGTCGCGCGCCGACGCGGATGTGCGATCTTCCATCATCGCTTCCATGTTCACCGCGCGGTCGAACTCCTCACCCTCGACAGCGTAGCCCGCGACCAGCGTGTCGAACTCGGTGGCGAGCATCCGCGCATCGGCCGACGCCCCCTCTTCGCTGTCCGCCTCATCTTCGGACTCCGACACTTCGGTCTTCAGAAAACGGGCGGCCAGTTGCTTCGCGATCGGCTGCAACGTGACCGGAAGTCGATCAATCGCGAGCCGAAGCACACGCTTCAGCAGCATCGGCACCAGACCAATGAGTTTGTTCAGCAGCCACGTATGCGGCAACATGCCAGCCACGGCGGTGATGCCTTTCCGTGCCAGCCGCGCCGCGGCACCAATTGCATTTTTGGCGCGCTTCCAGATCGAACCGAGGAACTGCTCCGCCGCGGGTGAACCACCGGTGACATCAGGCGTGAAGCCTTCGAGGTACTCGCTCAACCCAGCCTCGCTCATGCCGGCAAGATCCTTCCCTGCCGTGCCATCACGCAGGTGCTGCAGTGCGCTCTGCGCGCGCGTACCCAGCTGATCCAGATACGCTTGTGCGATCTGCTGCTGTCGATGGCGGTGACGCGCCGGCGCTTCACCTTCGAAGAGCGGTGTTTCGCTGAGCGCCGCAGTTTCATCGGCGACCGCTGCCAGTGCTTCGCCAAGCGACTCGTCGTGGAGCGCCTCGAGCATGTCGCGGAAAGCCTCACCTTGCGGCGTGCGCACACCCGCGCGCCCGTTCGCGGAAAAGCCGGAAAGGAACGGTGAGTCCAGCGCAAAACTTTCCTGCCGTGGTGCCGTCGCCGTGTGCGCGCCACCCGCACCACCGTCAGAGAGGAACGGGCTCTCCGAGGCCCAGAGTGCTGAGGAGCCGTTCAGCTGCTCGCGTCCGTCGGTCATTGCTGCTCTCCTTGCGAAGTCGCCGCCATGGTTGCTGCGCGGCGACGGGCCGCCAGCACCTCGATACGTTCAACGAGCAATCGTTCATTCCACGGTCGGGCGAAGTAGTCCGTGACGCCGAGTTGAAAGGCTTCGGCGATGTCGAGCTGGTCCAGTCCACCGTTCACGAGCAGCAGCGTCATGGTCGGATCGCGCTTACGGATGCTTCGCACGAGGTTGCCGAGTTCGTGTCGTTCGTGTCCTGCGTCCAGCACCAGCACGTCCGCCGCCGTGATCACGGATGTCAGTGCGAGTGCCTGCGCAGTTTGCGCCACTGTCACGACGTGTCCTGCACAAAGTCTCGTAATCAGACTCATGTCGCGCGTGAGCGCTGCGCCGATCAGTGCGACGTGCATGCGAGTCACTCCGGGATGCCCGACTGTCGTGAAGGCAATCCGCGTGCCCGCGTTGCGTTGTGCGGGTTCGCAATCAGATGAGGCCGCGCATCATCAAGTGGCACTGCGCGTTGAATCGGGCACATCACGAACGGCTGTGACGGCGTTCGGCTCCCTGTGACTGACGTAAACGTCAGTCGTGGCGTACGGGCTGGTCAGCGCGCTTCGCGCATGCCGTATTTTCGCAGCTTCACGTGAAAGACCCGTTCGCTCAGGCCAACATCCCGTGCGGCGTCCACGATAACCCCTCGCGCGCGCATCAACGCTGCTGAGAGATAGTCGCGCTCGAATCGCGCTACGAGTGCCGCCTTTGCCAGATGGAACGCGGTGCTGCGACCAGCCGCATCGTCGTCGCGCGGAAGAGCATGAAAATCGGCCGGCAGGTCGCGTGTGGAAAGCGTCGCATCTTCGGCGAGCACCACGGCCCGATGAATGGCATTCTCCAGTTCGCGGACGTTACCTGGATAGTCGTGCTGCATGAGCGCGATCCGCACGGGTTCGGTCAAGCGAAGACCAACCTTTCCGTATTGCACCGCGTACCGCGCCAGGAAGTGAGACGCCAGTTCGAGAATGTCGTCAC
Organism: Gemmatimonadaceae bacterium; assembly: GCA_031380785.1. GTDB lineage: Bacteria > Gemmatimonadota > Gemmatimonadetes > Gemmatimonadales > Gemmatimonadaceae > JACMLX01. The sequence goes on along the minus strand of JANMWU010000295.1, from coordinate 4,920 downwards.
GCCGCTCGCGGAGCGGCGGCAGCTCGAGCTGAATGACATTCAACCGGTAGTAGAGATCGGCGCGGAACGATCCGGCCGCCACGAGATCGTGCAGGCTCACGTTCACAGCGGCCACCACCCGGGCGCGACTGATCCGCGGTACCGAGGAACCGATCGGAGTGAATTCGCCGGACTGCAACACGCGCAGCAGCGCTACCTGCATGGCATGTCCCATCGTCGCCGCTTCGTCAAGAAAGATCGTGCCGCGACCGGCGGCCTCGAATTTTCCCGCGCGCGCGACGGTCGCACCAGTGAACGCTCCACGCGTCGCGCCGAAGAGTTCAGATTCCAACAACGATTCCGGCAGCGCGCCGCAATTCACTGCGACGAACGGTTCGCGGGCCCGGGCGCTGCGTTGATGCAACAAACGCGCGATTACTTCCTTGCCCGTTCCAGTCTCTCCGCGAATGAGGACGGTCGCCTCGGTATCCGCAACGCGCCGTACCAGTTCGAGCGCGCGCGCGATCCGCGGGTCACGGCCGAGAAGCGTCGGGGAGAGTCGCGCTGATGAGTCGGGCATTTTTCGACCTTCCTCCGGCTTCCGGCGTCCAGCATCGGACGCGCCTCTGAGATAGCGGTCTTATTCCGGGATAGCGATGGTGTCGTATTCCGCGCTGGCGCACAAGCTGAGCGGCTCCACTGCCATACCGACACACGAAAGCGAGTGATCTTCTCAGAATGTCTTGCACCGGCTCGAATCACGTACGCTGGCCAGCTGTGCTGTGCCAACGTCGATCCGCTGCGTTCCTTGCAGTGACCGCTAGCGGTGCCGGTGCCCGGCTCGCGCCCTCTTCTCCTCACGGTCATTGTCTTCCACATCCACCGCCAGCGGAAAGAACAGACTGCGCCTTACCTCCGGATACTTCACGCGCCAGCCTTTCGCTTCGCCCCACAGAATGCGATTGAGACGTTCCGTCGGCGCAGCATCCGGATCGTGAAAGTTCATCCGCGCACTGGCGAGCGCCGCCGCCTTTCGTGCTGCCGCGTCGGGGCCGGTGATCGCGCCCACACGCGCGTTGGTCTCGAACAGTGACTGCTTTGGCGTGAGTGCGGTGTATGGTGCGAAATCCGGCGCCGCGCCCGGAGCAATGAAGCTCGCACGCATGTCGGTCGCGACGAGATCAAAGAGAGTGAGCGCCGGCAGGCCGAGCATCAGCTCGATGGTCTTCACCATGCTCGGCTGACTGTAGAACGTGCTGTCGATCACCCCACGTCGCGCGAATGGGCTCGCGACCAGTGCCACCGTCCGATGACCGTCGATGTGATCGACGCCGTTCTGCGCGTCATCCTCCACCACGAGAATCGCCATCGACTTCCAGAACGACGAGTGGCTGAGCGACTCCACGATGCGACCCAGCGCCAGATCATTGTCAGCCACACACGCCGCGGGCGCGCACCAGCCGGCATTTGTTCCCTGCGTGTGATCGTTGGGCAGGATCATCAGCGTCAGATGCGGCATCTGATGCGCGGCTTCCCATTCCTTCAGATGTTCGACGAGAATATCCGCCTTCACCACATCCGGCACTTCCTGCGTCCACCCCGGATACTCGCGCACCAGAATCCGGTCGAGACTCGGAATCTCGCTGCGCGTGTTGTACATCGCTTTCATCGTTTTCCGCGCGAGCGCTGAGTTGTACGACGGCTCGCGATACATCGCCATCAGTCGCGCCCGCGCGCTCGGCAGGGAATCACTTGGCGCCGGCGCGTACTCGCCGAAGCTCACCGCGGTCTTTCCTTTCGCGGCTGCCGCTTCCCAGAGAAATCCGCCGCTCGAATACGCCAGCGGATCGTTGCCCTCACTCGGATAACTGCGGCCCGAATACAGTGGCCACATCGGATACGCTGTCTCGATACCCTGCGTCAGCCAGTTGTGACCATCGGCCGAGTTGCCACCGGACGCAAAGAAATGATCGAGCAGCACGAACTGCTCGCTCAGTGCGTGCGTGTTCGGCGTCACTTCACGACCGTACATCGCGAGACTCGGATCACTGGCGCCTTTTCCGATGTCGCCGAGCACCTGATCGTAGGTGCGATTCTCTTTGATGATATAGACGACATGCTGAATCAGACTCGCCTCGCCCGGACGCTCCGGAACGGCCTGCGCCACCGCGGTTGTGCGGGGCTCGAGACCCGGTGCCGCCGGACCAGTCGCGAGGTGCAACCGATTGTTCTCGGCCACGCCGGTCGTGTACGCGCTCAATGCCGCATCGTTCGGCATGGCAATCACATGCAGCGTGCCGCGCTCGGCGAAGACGTAGCGAGCATCCTTACCGGAGTTGCGGCCAGTGCCGGCGCCAACGCCAAACAGCGTGCCGACAGCGAGCGTCAATCCATCGCTGCTGATGTCCACACTGCTCGGATACCAACCGGTCGGAATGAGCCCGCGCAGCGCAGCGGTGCCTGCCGGCCCACGCACATCAAATAGAGCTACGGCATTCACGCCGCCAAGTGTGACAGCCAGCGTATTGCCGTCGGGCGTGAGCGCGAGGGCTGTCGGCGTAAGTCCGATGCGGCGTTCGCGAAACGGTGCGATGCCGATGGTGCCGGCAAGCGAGCTCGTTTTTGTATCGATTACGCTGATCGCGTCGCTGTTGCCGTTCGCAACGTACAAGCGTTGACGCGCCTGATCCCACGCCAGCCCGGTGGGATGTGCACCGACAGTGATGCGATGCGTTACCGTGCCGCTCGCGATATCGACGCGATCCACCGTGCCTGGCAGCGCGATGCCGCGTGCGTCGATGCGCACCGGTTCTGCTGCGGGATCGCAACATTGCGTGGCGTTGCGCTGACCACGCGTCGGCTTCGGTCCGCCGAATACGCTCACCCACGCCGTTGTGCCATCGCGCGACAGTACGGACGCGATCGGCAGCACGCCGAGTGGCGCGGTGCGCAGCGTTGCACTGTTATCGGCGTCCAGAATCACGAGCTTATCGTCAGCTGGCAAAGGCAAAACCGCGATGCGGTGTCCGTCCGCGCTCTTGGCTGTCGCAATCGATGGCGCTCCGGCCATGAAGTCTCCGAGCGCGCCGGATTGAGACACGATCGCGGCGCGGGCATCGGTGTCGTATGTGACGAGCTGCGTGACTGACTTCGCGCGAGCGAGCGGCGTGCCGCCGGGTGTACGACTGGCCGCAACATCAGCGGGCAGCTTGCTTACCGACGCAATCACCGCTCGCTTCGTGACCGGATCGATCACGATGCCGTGCACTCCGGGCCGGCCCTCGTACTCGGCGCGCGATATAACGCGATTGTCGCGCCACGCCAGACGCCACGCTCCACCCGGCACAGCGGCCCAGACCTCCCCAGGCTCAGCGCCGAAGCGGACGCCGGCCACTCGTCCTGAAAACACGCTTTGCACGCCGGCGGGCGTCACACGCTGATCGACGGCAATGACACCGGGATCGCTGACCGTGCGCTGTGGCGCCGCAACCGGTTGCTGCAGCTGCAGGAAGGCGAATGCAAGAACGAACACTGGGAATCCGGGGGAAAGGTGACGTCATGACCTTACCCCGGTGCCGCAGGTGCAGGCAAGCAACAATAGCGTGACGACCGGCGCTTTCGGCGCGGACCGGCACCCATCACGAGCACTTATCTGCTGAACAGATACGCCGCCTTGATCACGAACGTGTTGTCCGGGTGCGCGTCGAACATGCGCACGAACACGCGTGGCTTGCACCACGCGTGTCGGCGCGCCTGGCACAGCCGGTGCCAGCGGGGCCCGCGTCGCGAGTGCGAGCTATGCGAGCAAAGGGAGCAGCATGGGCGTGTCTGTTGAGGGGTCCGCTGCTTCGTCACTACGACTCGCCGGAAGGTTGGTTTCTGTCACGACGCGTTTTTCCCAATCGCGATTTGGGCGGCGGCGGGTTGGCGTTCACGGCTGTAGAATGACGCAGGCAATCGTCACCTCTCCGCAGCCAGGCGACGGTCGGCGCGGCGAGAGCGTGTCCTTTTTCCACAGACAATGCATATCCCGTGACTTCTGCAGCCACCGACGCGCGGCCAACGGGCTGGCAGTCGTGGTACACCGTCGTGCTGCTCTGCAGCGCGGCAGTCTTTATCGCGTACATCGATCGCACCAACATCTCGGTCGCGTCGATCGCAATGAAGGAACAGTTCGGGTGGACCGAAACCACGAAAGGGTACGTACTCTCGTCGTTCTTTGTCGGCTATCTGCTGCTGCAAATCGTGAGCGGCGCACTGTCGAACAAGTACGGCGGAAGAATCGTGCTTGGTGTTGCCGTCGTGTGGTGGTCGATATTCACCGTCCTGACGCCGCCGGCAGCGCTACTCTCATTCCCGGCCCTGATCGCAGCCCGCATCGCGCTCGGACTCGGTGAAGCGGCGGTGTTTCCCGCATCGGTGAACATGATCGAGCGATGGGTGCCCGCTGAGCGTCGCTCGCGAGCGGTGGCAACGTGCGTGAGTGGCCTGTCACTCGGTACGGTTGTCTCACTGCCGCTCACCGGGGCGCTGGTTCGTTCGCACGGCTGGCCGTCGCCATTTTACGTGTTCGGCGCGGTGGGACTGGTGTGGGCAGCGATCTGGTTCAGCAGCATTCGACCGGGACGTTCACCGCACGTTCCGCACGATGCCGTTGCCGCGCGCGCCCCAATTCCGTGGTCTCGCATCCTCAGCTCGGCGCCGGTCTGGGCGATCTTCGCCTGTCACTTCGCCAACAACTGGACTTTGTATCTGATGCTGGCGTGGCTGCCAAGCTACTTCAAATCCACCTTCGGTCTGTCGCTGACCGACGCCGGCCTGTTGTCGGCTGCGCCGTGGCTGGTGACGTTCGTGATGGCGAACGTCTCGGGGATTGTGGCCGACAACATGCTGAGCGCCGGGCGCAGCGCGACTTTCGTCCGCAAGCTGCTGCAGGTCGGC
>JANMWU010000285.1:0-2758 GCA_031380785.1 Gemmatimonadaceae bacterium | reverse complement strand
CATCGAACGCGGCAGGTGTCGGGGAGGGCACAGCTATCTCGTGCGGACTCCAGGAATACGCGCGAGCACATGCCTGTGTTGCGCCGCGCCCCGCGTCACGCATTCACTGCTTCTTCGGATACACCGCCACCGCTTCGATTTCGATCAGAAAGTCGGGACGAACGAGCGTCGCCACACCGATGGTCGAACGGGTGACGCGCGTTGGATTCTCGGGGCGCGCGAAGAATTCGGCGTAGGCGGCAAACCAGCCTTCGAAATCAAACTTTCCGCCCATCTGCGGATCCGGGGCGACGTACACGCGGAGCATGATCACATCTTTCAGTGTCATCCCCTCGCCGGCCAGCTGGCGCTGGATCTGACGCAGGATGCCCATGCCTTGCGTCTTCGTATCACCGAACCGGGCTCGCGACCCGATCGGTGCGGTGCTGTCGGCCACCGGTGCAACGGTGCCGCTGGTGATGAACCAGCCGCGGTTGGCCGGGACGGTGACGTTGGAGCTGATCGGACCGCCTGAGCCGCGGAAGACGATGGTATCGACCGTCTGGCCGCGCGCTGACGTCAGCGGCAGGGCAAGGAGAACGGCGGCGCAGCACAAATGCAGTCGATTCGACATGGCGGGGAGGCTCGGTGGATGTCGCAGGCAAGAAACTACGTGCTGCGAATTACCACGATGGCCCGCGCGCGAAAAGTCCCCGCTCCGTGGCGCCGCGCCCTCCCCGGCACAGCAACCACGGGGGGACCCCATCCGGCGTCGCTAAATACCTTCGCGACGACGGCGCATCGCAAGCAACCCAAGACCAAACAATCCCGTGGCCATCAGCAGCACACTTGCTGGCTCGGGAACGGTACTGACGATGAAGCCGCGGATTTCGCCGCCGCCGAACTGCGTGGTGTGAATGTTCAGGTACGTTCTTCCGCTGTTCATGCCGGCGATGAGTGCGGCACGTGCTGCGTCGACGCTGCCTTGCGCCGTGACAAACGCCGGATTGTACGACGATGCCTGCGCCAGATCGAGCAGCAGGGTAAACGAACCGCTGGTAACGCCGAGCGGGAATCCGGCGAAGCTCGGTACGGTTGTCGCCACGCCGGCGGCGCCGGTACCGGGCGATGCAGTGCAGCAGTGGATGTGCGAGGCGATAGTGTTCGAAAGCAGCCCGGTGAAAGTGCCGTTGATGGTGAGCACCGTACCGGTCAGCGAAAACGTGAACGACCCGGTCCCGGTTGACGCGTTCGGCGTCGCTTCATTGGCGCCGTTCAGTGTTGCCGTCCAGGACTGCGCACCGGCAACAACACTGGTGAGAGTGAGTGCCAGCGCGACGCCGACACCGCGAGACCACTTTCGTGCAGAACCCATCTGTCGCTCCTGCGGAACTGGGAGTTGGCCCGGTCCCGGCGGCGTCGCCGGCACCTGAGGCTGAATCGGATGACGACGCCGTACACCGATGTATTCCAGCGACTGAATGGCTGAGCTTGCTGAGTTGGCCGCAATGCCCGCCTGGCGCCGCGCCTCTGGGGCGACTCTGCCTGCAGACTGACGTGGCGTAGCTTTGCCGCATGCGACTGCTCTTCGCCGAAGATGATCGCGCGCTCCGCACGTCCATCGTCCGCGGACTGCGGGAAGCGTCGTACGAGGTGGAGCCCGCGGCGACCGGGACCACCGCCCTCACGCTGGCCGAAGCGGGGCCGTGGGATGCCATTGTTCTGGACGTGCTGCTGCCGGGGATGAGCGGTGTGGACGTCTGCCGCGCCATCCGCGCGCGCGGTGATCGTTCACCGATTCTGATGCTCACGGCTCTCGACGCGGTGGAGCACCGGATTGCGGGACTCGACGCCGGCGCCGACGACTATCTCACCAAGCCGTTCGATTTCGGCGAGCTGCTGGCGCGGTTACGTGCGCTCACGCGCCGCAATTCTGATGCACTCCGGCCAAACGTGGTGGTCGGCGATCTGGTTATCGATACCGATCGTCACACAGTGCGCCGCGGCACCCGCGAGATCACACTCACCGCCACCGAGTTTGCGTTTCTGCTGTGTCTCGCCCGTAACCCGGGTCGCGTGGTCAGTCGCGCCGATCTGATGGCGCAGGTCTGGGAAGACCATCGCAACAGCTACTCGAACATCATCGACGTCTACGCGAGTCGGATCCGTCGGAAGATTGACGAGGGGGAATCGGTGGCGCTGTTCATCACGTTGCGGGGCACGGGTTTTGTGCTGAAACCGCCGCCTTCGCCGGCAGCTTCCGCCGTTTCGCACACGATCAGGCGCCGCATTAGCAAGCGCGCCGACTGACGTGATGCGCCGGTGGCCGACATCCCTCCGAGCGCGGCTCACACTCGGGTACACGGTGCTCCTCGGCGTACCGCTGATCGTCTTCGCGTTTACCTGTTACATGGTCGTGTCGCGCACGCTCGAACGGCGCACCGATGTGTTCATTGGCGACGCACTGTCCGCATTCGCGCGCGAACTGCTGGCCGAACGGCGTGCCAGCATGAACGTGGTCGACGCGATGCGCACGGCGGTGGAAGAGGTGCGGTTTCGTGAGTTGCACATCGCGATCCTCGACGCCAGTAAGGCGGTGGTTGCGATGAACCAGCTGGCGGAGGACGACGCCGCGCCAGGTGCCAGTCGTCGACCATCACCTGATGTGGAACGCCGACTGCTCGCCGCCCTGGGCGCAACGTCTGCGCGAACCGACCTGCGCACCACGGTTGCCACCAATCGCGGTGATTTTCGACTCCATGCGCGACCGCTGCTGGTG
>JANMWU010000274.1:0-3290 GCA_031380785.1 Gemmatimonadaceae bacterium | reverse complement strand
ACTCGCCGATCGCGCCACGATTGCGAATATGGCGCCGGAATACGGCGCAACGATGGGTTTCTTCCCGGTTGACTCGGAGACGCTGAGTTATCTGAGTCTGAGTGGTCGCAGCGAAGCGCAGATCGCGCTGGTGGAAGCGTATTCGAAGGCGCAGGGCACTTTCCGCACCGACGCGACGCCGGATCCGGTGTACACCGACACAATCACGCTCGATATGACGACAGTGGTGCCGAGCATGGCCGGCCCGCGTCGTCCGCAGGATCGAATTCCGCTCACCGAGTCGAAGGCGAACTACCGCATGAATCTGGCCGACACACTGAAGACGCTCAGCGCGCAGGCCGCGAAGGCTGTGCCGGAGACGGCGGTGGCCGTGATGGAAAACGAAGGCGGACACACCGAGGAAGCACATGTCGGCGTGACCTGCAACTTTCGCGGCGAGACCTTCCAGCTCAAGCATGGCGCGGTCGTGATCGCAGCCATCACGAGTTGCACGAACACGAGCAATCCAAGTGTCATGCTCGCCGCCGGCATGCTGGCGCGCGCCGCGGTGAAGGGCGGTCTGCGCACGCAGCCGTGGGTGAAGACGTCGCTGGCGCCGGGCTCAAAGGTCGTGACCGAGTACTTCGCAAAGAGCGGTGTCGACAAATATCTCGATCAGCTCGGATTCCAGACAGTCGGTTACGGCTGCACGACCTGCATCGGTAACAGCGGTCCGCTGCCGGACGAAATCAGCGCGGCGATTGACAGCGGCAAGCTGGTAGTCACGGCGGTGTTGAGCGGCAATCGCAATTTCGAAGGACGCGTAAACCCGCAAACGCGCTTCAACTATCTCGCCAGTCCGCCACTGGTGGTCGCGTACGCGCTGGCGGGCCGCATGGACATTGACTTCGCCACCGAACCGCTTGGTATCGGTGATCGCGGGCCGGTGTTCCTGAAGGACATCTGGCCATCGCTGCCCGAAGTCGAGAAGGAAGTGCTGGCCAGCGTGAAGCGCGCACAGTTCGAGAAGGAATACAGTGCGGTGTTCGAAGGCGATCAGCAGTGGCGCGATCTGCCGACTCCGGTCGGCGAGACGTACACCTGGGATCCGAACAGCACGTATGTCGCGTTGCCGCCGTATTTCGACGGGATGACGATGACGCCGCCAGGCATCACACCGATCAGCGGTGCAAAAGTGATCGGCATGTTCGGCGACAGCATCACAACTGATCACATCTCGCCGGCCGGCAACATCGCGGCGGCGTCACCGGCCGGCGTGTATCTGCAGTCGCGCGGTGTGGCGAAGAAGGACTTCAACTCATACGGCGCGCGGCGCGGCCATCACGAAGTCATGATGCGCGGAACGTTCGCGAACATCCGCCTCAGGAACGAGCTGGTCGGCGGCAAGGAAGGCTGGTGGACAGCGACTGCACCGGGCGCCGCACCGGAGACGATTTTCGATGTGGCGATGCGTCAGCAGGCCGCTGGCGTGCCGATGGTGATCATTGCCGGCAAGGAGTACGGCACCGGTTCCAGCCGCGACTGGGCCGCCAAGGGCACGCGCCTGCTGGGCGTGCGCGGGGTGATCGCCGAGAGCTTCGAGCGTATCCACCGCAGCAACCTGGTGGGGATGGGCGTGCTGCCGATGGAATTTGTGACCGGTGAAACCCGTCAGTCTCTCGGACTGACGGGTTTTGAAACGATTGATATCGGTGGTGTGGATGACACGCTGCAGCCGCGGGCGATCCTGGCCGCGAAAGCGACGGGAGCGGATGGAGGCGTGAAGACGTTTAACGTTCGGGCGCGCATCGACACCGCCGAAGAGCTCCAGTATTTCCGCAACGGCGGCATCCTGCCGTACGTGCTGCGGAACCTGGCTCGCACCGCGCAGTAGCACGACTCTTACTTCAGCCTCAACCCATTGTTGCCATGCACATGAATCGCACTCTGACGGCCATGACCGTCGCCGCTTTGTTCACCGCTCCGGTTGCGCTGCGTGCGCAGGCCGCGGCCGCAATGGCGCCGGCCGGTCCCGAGGTCGGACAGATGGCGCCGGACTTCACGATCAATGTGATCGGCAAGGAAGGCGCCGCTCATCCCGTCACATTGTCGTCGCTCAAGGGACAGACGGTGGTGCTGGCATTCTTTCCGAAAGTCCGCACGTCGGGCTGCACGACGCAGATGGAATCGTATCGCGACAAGTATGCGGAGTTGTTCCGCAGCGGTCGCAAGATCACGCTGATTTCGATCAGCACCGATTCCAGTTCGGCGCAGCAGGCGTGGGCGCACGATGCAAACTTTCCGATGATGTTCGGCAGTGATGTCGGCGGTCCGGTGGGCACGCTGTATGGTGCGTTCATGAGCGGCCCAGGCATGGACATGCGCTATCTGTACGTGATCGATCCCGACGGCAAGATTTCGTACACGGCCAAGCCGTTCAAGCAGATGAACGCCGACGCGTACGACACGCTTGGCGCCGCCGTGGCAAAGGCGGCTGGCGCGCACTGAAACGGCGCAGTGCCACGGACAGAGCAAAGGGGGCACACCAGCACGGTGTGCCCGCTTTGCTTTGTCCGCGAAACGAACGCGGGAACCACATCGAGCACTCGCCGATACACGGCCGGTCACGCTCGCTGGTTCATTCACCTGAAGGAGTGTCGCGCCATGCGTACCTCGTCCGTTTCGAAAGTGCTTTCGTTTGCTGCGTTGCTCGCTGCCGCATCCGGCGCTGCAGCAGCACAAACCATGTCAGGCCCGGAAAAGAAGATGGGTGGTGCCATGGATGGACACATGATGATGATGGGCCCGGTCGACGGAAAAGAGCTTGCGCCCACTGACATCGACCGCGTTGCGGTCGGCACAGCCGCGCCCGATTTCACACTGGCCAGGATGGGCGGTGGCAGCACCACGCTCTCGTCGTACCGCAGCAAGAAGAATGTCGTGCTGGTGTTCTATCGCGGCTACTGGTGCCCGTTCTGCCTCAAGCAGCTCACCGGCATGCGGCAGCTGCTCGACGCCGACATGAAGCAGGACACCGAGCTGCTGGCGGTATCGGTGGACAACGAAGCCGACACGCAGAAGACCATCGCCCGCATCAGCGCCGACGGCACGCAGCCGGACTTCGCGTTTCTGTCGGATGCCGATCATGCTGTGATCGCGCGCTACGGCATTCTGAATCCGAACGGCGGCAGCCGTTTCATTCCGCATCCGGCGACGTACGTGATCGACAAGGAAGGTGTCGTGCGCTGGCGTGACATCGAGACCGACTACAAGATCCGTCCGGCTAATTCCGCGATCGTCGCCGCCGTGCA
>JANMWU010000269.1:0-3021 GCA_031380785.1 Gemmatimonadaceae bacterium | reverse complement strand
AGCGCCAAAGGCCGCACCGCCTTCAGCTGATTCCGTTGCGGCCGCAGTCGCGCGTCAGCTCGATGTCGGCGGGAAATGGTTTCTGTCGGCCTGTATCTCCTGTCACGCGATCGGCGCGGTCAACAACCCCGATTTCCGGCTAAAGTGGAGCGGGCAGAACGCGTACACGTTCTTTGAGCGCATTCGCTCGACGATGCCGGGTGGCAATCCGGGTTCGTTGACGCAGGGCACGTATGCGTCGATCGTCGCGTATCTGTTGAAGCTGAATGGCATGGCGGTCGGCACGCGTCCAATTTCGAGTGACAGCACCGCGCTGGCGTCAATTCTTCTCAAATTTCCGACGACGCCACGCTGACAATGTCTCCACACCAACGACTCGGCTCCACCCAGCGTACGATTCGCATAGCGCGCACTGCAAGCTTCGCGCGTGCCGTGCTGCGCATATCGTGCGTGGCGTTCATCACCGTCAGAGCGTCGCTGCTGAACGCGCAAAGGCCAGCGTCAATCGTACGCGCGCCTGCCGCACCGACATCTTCGGCACTTCGTGGCTTCTCCGCCGCTGCTGCATTGTCGGAACAAAACATCGAAGCGGCGCTCGCACGCGAACTGAGTCGCGATTCGACGGGCGCCTTCTTCCGCTATCTTACCGACAAACCGCATCCCGCCGGCTCGGCTCGCAATAAGGAACTTGCCGATTATATCGCTGATCGTTACCGCGCGTGGGGACTCGATCACGTGCAGCTGCATCGCTACGACGTGCTGCTGCCCTGGCCGCGCGAAGTCCGCGTGACAATGACGTCACCCACAATGTACGAAGCCACACTGAAGGAAGACGCGTACCCGCAGGACCCGCACACCGCGATCGACGCCGGCATCACGTACCTCGGCATGAGTGCGTCGGGCGACGTGACCGGTGAACTGATCTACGCATCAAGCGGCAATCCGTCCGACTATGACTGGCTCGAGGCGCACGGCGTTGATCTCACAGGCAAGATCGCGCTCGTGCGCTACTCCGTGCCGTACAGCTATCGCGGCTTCAAGGCCCTCACCGCCGAGCGCCGCGGGCTGAAAGCGTTGCTGATCTATTCCGATCCGGCGGAAGACGGGTTCAAAAAGGGAAAGACGTTTCCGTTCGGTCCCTGGGGGCCGGAAAGTCACATCCAGCGCGGGGCACTGACGTACGACTTCCGCGTCGCCGGTGATCCGCTGACGCCCGGCTACGCGTCGATACCGGGCGCGCCGCGGATTCCGGAAAGCGAGGCGATCTCGATTCCGAAGATCATGATGGTGCCGATGTCGTATCGTGATGCGCGCCCACTGCTGAAGGCACTCGGTGGACCTGAAGCGCCGGCCGCGTGGCAGGGTGCGCTTGGCTTTCCATATCACGTTGGCGCCGGGCCGACCACTGTTCGTGTGAAAGTCGATATGGATGGCGCAACGCGTCCGATCTGGGTCGTTGAAGGTCGCATCACCGGAACTGACGAACCTGACAAGTACGTCGTGCTGGGCAACCATCGCGATGCGTGGGTTTTCGGCGCCGTTGATCCGTCGTCAGGCACCGCGACGCAGCTGGAACTCGCTCGTGTGCTCGGCGCTCAGGCGCGCGCCGGTCAGCGTCCGAAGCGCACCATCGTGTTCGCAAGCTGGGACGCGGAAGAGTGGCATCTCACCGGCTCGACCGAGTGGGGCGAACAGTTCGCCGATGATCTGCGTCGCAATGCGATCGCGTACCTGAACGTCGATGGATCGACCAGTGGCTCCAACTTCGAGGCGGGCACAATCGCCAGTCTGAATCAGCTGGTGACGCAAACCGTCCGCGATGTGCGTGATCCGACGCGCGGCGGTTCGGTGCTCACCGCGTGGGGCCGCGCTCTGAACAAAGGATCATCGGATGCGAACATCGGCGGTGGCGCCACCCGCTCGACAACCGCAAAACGCCCGATCGACTTCCCCGGCAACGCCCTCGGCTCGGGATCGGACTATACCGTATTCCTGAATTTCCTCGGCCTGCCCGTCGTCGAGATGAGTTTCAACGGACCCTACGGCGTCTACCACTCGGCCTACGACAACGCCTACTGGATGGAGCACTTCGGCGACCCGGGCTACCGGTACATGACCAGCATGTCCGAAGTGTGGGGCCGCATGGCGCTGCGCCTCGCGAATGCCGAGCACTATCCGCACGACTTCGGGTTGTACGCGGATCGCGTACGCACGTTTGTGAACGCGCTGTCGAAGAATCCCGGGCTGTCGGGCAATCTCGACCTGCGCGACGCTCTCGCCGCTTGTAGCGCATGGTCAACCGCCGCTGCGGGGCTCGAGCGCACGCTGGAGATCCGGCTGGCCGAGTTACCGTCGCCGGCCCGCACCTCACATCTCTCGTCGATCAACGAAGCGATGCGATCCGTTGAGCAGACGCTGCTCAACGCCGACGGAATTCCAGGACGCCCCTGGTTCCGTCACATGCTTTACGCGCCGCGAGAGACCTACGCCGCGATGACGCTCCCCGGCGTGCAGGAAGCCATCGAAGCCAGTGATTGGCCGCGCGCACGCGCGCAGCTCGCAATCGTGACCGCCAGAATCAACGCCGCCGCGCAACAGACTTCACTCGCGTCCACGCGCTGATCCTGCTGCTTCACAGATCGCGAAGAGCAACAATGTTCACGCGGGGCTCGCGGGGGCGCGGAGAAGTGCAAACGCTGTAAGAACTGCGTGCGTGGAGCGCAGTTAGCCCGGATTTCTCACCAGGGTATTGCATAACAGCCGCCCCACGTGGCATAAGGTGTTTATCGAGAACGCCTTACGTATCACACAGGAGACGGCTGTTATGCAGACAGAGTGTACGACCACGGCGCTGACGTTTCAAGGGGTCGCCGGTCGCGAGGTGGTGGCGCGGTTTGATGGCGGGACGCTGACGTCCGACGGGGGCGCGGTGCTGCTGCGCGAGGTGGATCGGGCGACCAATCTGCTGAGCCAGTTCGCCGCCTGCTTTACCGATCATCGGGACCCGACGCGGGTCACGCA
>JANMWU010000217.1:0-2987 GCA_031380785.1 Gemmatimonadaceae bacterium | reverse complement strand
CAGCGACAATCTGGCGCGCGGTCAGTCGACGTTCATGGTGGAGATGAGCGAAACCAGTGCCATCCTGCACACCGCGACGGCGCGCAGTCTGGTGCTGCTGGACGAAATCGGGCGCGGCACCAGCACCTTCGATGGCCTGTCGATCGCGTGGAGCGTGACCGAGCACCTGCACGATCGCATCGCCTGCAAGACCGTATTTGCGACACATTATCACGAACTCACGCAGCTCGCCGATACGCTGATCGCCGCGCGCAACTGGACCGTGGATGTGCGCGAAGTCGGCGACGACGTGCTGTTTCTGCACCGTCTGAAGCCGGGCGGTGCGAGCCGCAGCTACGGCATCGAAGTGGGGCGGCTGGCCGGATTGCCAACGTCCGTGCTGGTGCGCGCCAGGCAGGTGCTGGCGACGCTGGAAGCGGAGCAGCCAGCGAGGCGGGCGAGTGGCGACGGGACACGCGAATGCGAGCAGACGGAGCTCTTTCTGCCCAGCATAGTTGAGGCGCATCCGCTCCTGATCGCGCTGCGTGCGCTCGATGTGAACGCGCTGACACCGATCGAGGCGATCAGCCGACTGGCGGACTTTGCGGCGCAGGCGCGCTGCGGCTGACTGAACACCGGCCGTGCGCACGCCGCTAGCCGAAGTTCGAATACACACCACTAGATTTGCGGTTCACGCGCAGGAGCCGTCGCCGCGCGTTCCCTCTGACTCACACCGCCCATGCTGCAGCGACCCACACTCGAGACTCCGGCGATCGATCCGACCGTGACGACGATCGATCTGTTGCGCGCGAAGGCCGATGGCCTGTTCCGCACCGCGCAGGAGTGCATCCGTCAGCAGGACCGCTGCGCACACCTCAGCAAACTGGCCTGCGGACAGACTGAAAAGCGTCTCACACAGTCAGCCGCGCGTCAGTCGATCGAAGCGCTGGCCACGATGCTGGAGACGTATGAAAAGTCGTCGTCGACGCTCAAGGTCGATGGTGCCGACGAATCGTGGTGGCGCAAGGCGAACGCAGTCTGGATGGCATCGCGTGAGTTCGCACGACGTCACAGCGGCACCGACATCGCGCAGAAGGATCTCGAAGCACCGGATGCCGGACGGTTTGGCGAGCTGGCCGTGGACTATGAGCTCGAAGCGTCAGCGCTTCTGGCACTGCGTCAGGCTGCTGCGTCGTACTCGCAGGTCCGGCCCGACGCGGTGTGAGCCACGGTGCGCTCGCGGCGCCGCCGGCGCTGCGCACGCTTGTTTCTGGCATCGTGGATTACGCGGGACTGTTTCCGCCGGCGTCGCTGAACATGTTCGAAGCGGTGTCGAAGTACGCGCAGTACCGCGCCAGCAGCGACGCGTGGATGCTGGGACGGTTTGTGGTGCCGGTTGCGCAACTGGATGAGTGGCGCACGGCTGTCGGATCGCTAAATGCGGATGGCGTGAACGCCTGGCGCCGTGCGCGACTGAGTGCGCTGCTCAGTGGCGAATTCGCCCGTGAAGCGGACGTCATCACGGCGTTCAACGCGAACCGGCCGCACGACGTGCAGATCGATGTCGCGGAAGGTCGCGCCGCGTCACCCGACACAGTTCTGGCAATGGCCGCCGCGATGCCGGATGACGTGATGTTGTACTGCGAACTTCCGCACCGCGAAGATCCGAAAGCGCTGCTGGAAGCGGTGCGCAGCGCGAACGTTCGCGCGAAGATCCGCACCGGCGGTGTGACACCGGATGCGTTTCCGACCGCAGCTGAGATCGTGCGATTTCTGCGCCGCTGCATGGAGCTCGGCGTGACGTCGAAAGCCACCGCCGGTCTGCATCATCCGTTGCGCGGCGAGTTCCGCCTTACGTACGCGCCAGATGGGATCCGCGGCATGATGTACGGCTACCTGAATGTCGTCCTCTGCGCCGCCGCATTGCGCGATGGAGCAAGCGACGCGGTTGCTGCGGCGATCCTGCTGATCGAGTCGCCGCGAGCGCTGACCATGACCAACGGCGCAATCCGCATCACGCTCGATGAGCCGGTGAGTGGTCGCGACGTGATCGAGCTTCCCGAAGCGACACTCGCCGCCGTTCGGCAAACCGCCGTCGTTGCATTCGGCTCGTGCTCGTTTCGCGAGCCCGTGGACGAACTGGGCGTTCTTCTCATGGATTGTAACTGAGATTCTGTGGACGAAACACACAATCCTGATCGCACCAGCTGGGTCGAGAGCGCCAACGCGCCCGACTCGGACTTTCCGATTCAGAACCTGCCGTTCGGAGTATTCCGGCGACGCGGCAGCAGCGATGGCGCGCGCGTTGGTGTGGCAATCGGCGACAAGGTGTTCGATCTGGTGGCAGCTGAGCAGCTCGCGCCGGCGCTGTTCGATATGCACGCAGCGGTGCTCGACGCGTGCGAGCATCCAACGCTCTATCCGCTGATGGCGATGGGTCGCGCACCGTTGCTTGCACTGCGCACCGAAATCGCGAAAGTGCTCGACAGCGCCAACTTTGCAGCGGCGGAGCGGTTGCAGGCCGCACTGGTGCCGATGACTGAAGCCGACATGCAGCTGCCGGCGCGCATCGGCGACTACACCGACTTCTACGCGTCGATCTATCACGCCACCAACGTCGGCAGCATGTTTCGCCCCGACAACGCGCTGCTGCCGAACTACAAATACGTGCCGATCGGCTATCACGGTCGCTCGAGTTCCATCGTGCCAAGCGGTACGCCGGTGAAGCGCCCCGTCGGTCAGCGAAAAGACCCGAACGATGCGGAGCCCAGCGTCGGAGCGTCACGCTCGCTCGACTACGAATGCGAGGTGGGA
Organism: Gemmatimonadaceae bacterium; assembly: GCA_031380785.1. Lineage (GTDB taxonomy): Bacteria > Gemmatimonadota > Gemmatimonadetes > Gemmatimonadales > Gemmatimonadaceae > JACMLX01. The sequence goes on along the minus strand of JANMWU010000217.1, from coordinate 194 downwards.
GTGTTGATCGGCGCCGGCAACGCACTCGGCACGCCGATTCCGTTGTCAGAGGCGGAACAGCACATGTTCGGACTCTGCCTCGTGAACGACTGGTCGGCGCGCGATGTGCAGAGCTGGGAGTATCAGCCGCTGGGCCCGTTTCTGGCCAAGAATTTCGCGACCACGCTCAGTCCGTGGGTGGTGACGCTGGATGC
>JANMWU010000038.1:0-4157 GCA_031380785.1 Gemmatimonadaceae bacterium | reverse complement strand
TGGATCAAGGGGTCAGAGACCTTGATCCGATCAAGATCTCTGACCCCTTGAAACGCATCGATTCAGCGCAAACTCACGCCCGATCGCGATCCCGCGTCAGATGTGAATCGCCCTGCCCAGCACCGCCAGCGCCGCTTCCCTGACGGTCTCGCCCAGCGTCGGATGCGCGTGCGTCGTGATCGCGATGTCCTCGCTCGAGCCTTTGTACTCCATTGCAAGCACGATTTCCTGAATCAGATCGCCGGCATTCGCGCCGATTATGTGGCAGCCGAGCAATTCGTCAGTGACGGCATCGGCGATGATCTTCACGAAGCCGTTCGTTTCGCCGAGGCACCGCGCGCGACCGTTGGCGGAGAACGGGAACTTGCCGGTTTTGCAGGCGCGACCTGATGCCTTCACTTCTGCTTCGGTCAAACCGACGGTCGCGATCTCAGGCCAGGTGTACACCACGCCGGGAATGGCCTTGTAGTGCATGTGCACCTTCATGCCGGCGATCACTTCGGCCGCGATCACACCTTCTTCCTCGGCCTTGTGCGCGAGCAGCTTCCCGCCCGCCACGTCACCGATCGCATACACGCCCGGAAGATTCGTGCGGAGCTGATCATTCACCTTGATCGATCCGTTCTTCTGCAATTCAAGGCCAAGCGCCGCCGCATCGATACCATGCAGCAACGGCTTGCGGCCGACGCTCACCAGCACCACGTCGGCTTCGAGCACTTCGCTCGTACCGTCCTTCTCCACTGTGAGCCGGATCACTTTTTTCGACGACAGATCGGCCGCCGTGACTTTGGTGCCGGTGCGGATCGCCAGCCCCTGCTTCGAGAAGATGCGCGTCGCATCCTTGATCACATCATCATCATTGCCTGGCAGAATCGTCGGCATGAACTCGACCACGGTGACTTCGGCGCCGAGCCGACGCCAGACCGATCCGAGTTCGAGACCGATCACGCCGCCGCCAACGACAATCAGGCGTTTCGGTACTGAGTCGAGTGTCAGCGCACCGATATTCGAGACCACGCGCTGCTCGTCAAACTTCAGGAACGGCAGTTCGACTGACGTCGATCCGGTTGCGATGATGACGTTCTTCGCGCTGTAACTGGTCACGGTTCCATCGGCTGCTGTCACGTCAACCACGTTCCCCTTCTTCAGCGCGCCGGCGCCACGTGCCCATGTGACTTTGTTCTTCCTGAACAGAAACTCGACGCCTGTGGTGTTCGCGCTCACGACGTCGTTCTTGCGCTTCATCATCTGCGCCAGATCGACCGACACCTTCTCAATCACCACGCCATGCTCGGCGGCCGAGTGTTTCGCGAACTCGAAGTGTTCACTGCTGGTGAGCAGCGCCTTGGACGGAATGCAGCCGACGTTCACACAGGTGCCGCCGAGCGTCTTGTCCATCTCGACACAGACGGTGCTGAGGCCCAGCTGTGCGGCGCGGATGGCGGCCACGTAGCCACCCGGTCCGCCGCCGATGACGACGACGTCCGCCGGAATCGTTGCACCGGGCATGGGTTACTCCACCAGCATTGCAGCCGGATCTTCCATCAACTCCTTGATCCGGACCAGGAAGAGCACCGCCTGCTGTCCGTCGATGATGCGGTGATCGTAACTCAACGCGACGTACATCATCGGCCGGATTTCAACCTTGCCGTCAATCGCAACCGGGCGGTCCTGCGTCTTGTGCAGTCCGAGGATCGCTACCTGCGGGTAGTTGATGATCGGCGTGGAGATGAGCGATCCGAACACGCCACCGTTGGTGATGGTGAACGTGCCGCCGGTGAGATCGTCCATCGCGAGCTTTCCGGTGCGTGCCTTGATGGCGAGCGCGGTGATGTCGCGACTGATGTCGAGCATCCCTTTCGCATCGGCATCCTTGACGTTCGGCACCACCAGTCCCGCTTCGCTGGCGACGGCGATGCCCATGTTGACGTAGTGCTTGTAGACGATGCTGTCGCCGTCGATCTGCGCGTTGACGAGCGGATACGCCCGCAACGCGTGCGTCGCCGCTTTCACGAAGAAGGGCATGAAGCTGAGCTTCACGCCGTGTTCCTTCTCGATCTTGTCCCTGAGACGCGCACGCAGTGCGATGACCGCACTCATGTCGATCTCGTTGAACGTGGTCAGGTGCGCGGTATTGTGTTGCGCCTGCAGAAGGTTTTCGGCGATGCGCTTGCGCCGCGTCGTCATTTTTTCACGCGACTCACGCGCGCCGGTGCGCGCCGGTGCAGGCGTGGCCTTTGACGGCGTAGCCGCATTCGCCGCATTCGCCGCGATCGCGTTCACCACATCCGGCTTGCTCACTACGCCGCCGCGACCGGTGCCTTTCACCGATGCCGCGTCGATACCGGCGGCATCGGCGGTGCGCCGCGCGGCCGGCGCGATCTTCATGGCGAGTGGCACAGGCGTCGGGCCGCCGCGAGGATCCTGTGGATCGCCAGTCGGCGGATCACCGGCGTCCATGGCCGCCATGAGTGGCACCGGCGTCGGTCCGCCGTGCGGGTCTTGCGGATCACCGGTCGGCGGACCGCCAGCGATCATGGCGCTGAGTGGCACTGGTGTCGGCCCGCCATGCGGATCCTGCGGATCGCCGGTCGGCGGATCTGGGGCCAGACTCGACGCGACGGCTCGGCGCGTCATCCCGCCCGATTCATCGAGTTGCCCGAGCACGTCATCGACACCCACCACATCACCTTCAGCGCGAGTGCGGGCAGCGAGTACGCCAGCCTTCAGCGCCGGCACCTCAACGGTGATCTTGTCGGTTTCGAGTTCGACGAGGGTTTCGCCAGCCGCAACTGTCTCGCCCTCCTGCTTGAGCCAGCGTGACACAGTCGCTTCGACGATCGATTCGCCGAGCGGTGGCACCTTGATCGATATCATTCGCCAGGTTCCTGTTTCGATGGGGGCGCGTCATGTGGCGCTGTGAAAGCCCGGCGCGGCGCGAGTGGCCGCGCGCGCGAGAATCATAACTTACGAACACACGGCATTCCCGATGCGCGCATTGATACTTGGTGGGCACGGCGGACTCGATCAGCTCACGGTGCGGAGCGACCTGCCGGTGCCGCAGATCGTCGACCCGCACTCGGTGCGACTGCGCATGGAAGCGGTGGCGCTGAACCGTCTCGATCTGTTCGTGATGGCCGGCTGGCCCGGGCTGACGCTGACACCTGACTGGGTGCCTGTTGCGGACGGCACCGGTATCGTGGACGCGGTGGGTGACGCTGTCACTCGCGTCAGAGTTGGTGACACCGTGATCATGAATCCAGGCGTCAGTTGCCGGACGTGTGCCTTCTGTCTCGCAGATCAGCAGCCGCTCTGCCTCAAATACCAGATCCTCGGTGAACACCGCACTGGCGCCGCCGCCGAATACTGCGTCGTGCCGGAGTGGAATCTGGACGCGGTCGACGTCAGCATTCCATGGGAGCAGCGCGCCGCATTCGGGCTGGCGACATTGACGGCGTACCGCATGCTGGTGGGGAAGGCACAGCTGCGGGCCGGCGAACAGGTGTTGATCTGGGGCATTGGTGGCGGCGTGGCACTGGCCGCGCTCCAGCTCGCAAAAGCGCGTGCTGCGAAAGTGTGGGTGACGTCCGGTGATCCGGGCAAACTGGCGCGTGCGAAGGAGTTGGGGGCCGACGAGTTGCTGAACCACGCGACCGACAATGTGCCGGCCGTAATCAGGGCGGCGACCGGAAAGCGCGGAGTCGATGTCGTGATCGACAGCGTGGGATCGGCCACCTGGACCCGTTCACTCGGGTCGCTTGGGAGGGGCGGGCGGCTGGTCACCTGTGGCGGAACGAGCGGGCCGATGGTCGAAACTGACGTCCGACGCCTGTTCACGAATCAGTGGACAATTTCCGGTTCGACGATGGGAAGCGAGTCCGAATGGTCGGCGGTGGCGGCGGAATTCCGCGCCGGTGGGCTGCGGCCGCCGGTGGACTCCGTGTTTCCGCTCGATCAGGCGCGCGAGGCCTATGCGCGGCTCCAGTCGGGACAGCAATTCGGCAAGGTCGTCATCCGGATCGCGCCGTGACCGCTGCCGAGAGTGCCGCCGATGGACCGGCGCAATACTCGGCGGATGAGCAGGCGAGCATTCGAGGCGCAGTGCTGGCCGAGGCGGTGCCGCATTGTCCGCGTTGCGAGACCCATCCGGCGATGAC
>JANMWU010000177.1:0-4691 GCA_031380785.1 Gemmatimonadaceae bacterium | reverse complement strand
ATGGTGCGTGGACCGGTGGCGAGCAGCGGACGTCGAGCCTGTTCGCCGTCACCGTGACACCGGACGCGAGCGGCGCCACCGTCGCGATTACCACCTGATTCGTCACTCGTCAGCAGTGCGAGGGGGTTGACAGACCTCCCGTCCACCCGCACTCTTGAGTTCATGAGCCACCCGGTCCGCGCCCTCTTTACCAGCTTTTATTACTTTGGCCGCTTCGCGGACCAAGGTGGTAAAGCGCGCGCGTAACACCGCGACTGACTTTCCTCCGAGGCCCGCAGCGATGCGGGCCTTTCGCTTTTCTGCGAGGCTCGCGCGCTCCGGACTCCTCACCACCACGCCTCACGGCACAGGAGCCCCGCCAATGCAGACCCAGCTCAACACCAGCGAACGCACCCCCGAACAGCAGCGCGCCGCCGAACGCGTCGATTCGCTGCGCGCGTCCATCGACAGGATCGACGAGATGCTCGTCTCGCTGATCGGTGAACGGCAGCGCCTCGCCCGCGCCGTCGGCACCGCCAAGAAGACCGCCAACCTGCCACCGGTCGATGCTACCCGCGAGCACGACGTCATCCAGCGCATCGTGGACCATGCCAGCGATCACGGCGTCAGCGAAACAGAAGCGCGCGTGCTGGCCGATCAGCTCATCCGCCTCGCACGCACCACGCAGGGTCTGCCGGTCGTGAGCCGTCGCGAGGCCGCTGCCGCCTGACTGCGTTGTGGATGAGGACCGCTCGACGCACGATTGGTCCCGTGAAATCGTCGCCACGAGCCTGACGTCGAATCGAGGCGACCAAAGCTTCAAATGCGCCTGCGAAGTGCTGGAGCCGCGCGTAGACTGTCCGCCACATCGGATCGTAGACGCTCTCCCAGCCGCATCGCATGACCACCCGCCGCGAATTCGTCGCCACCACCGCCCTCGCCGCCGGCGCACTTGCCATCGGCCGTCCGCCGGACGCCGCCGCACATTCGCGCCTCGTGCCGCACGTGCAGCACCGGATGGACGCACCAACGCGTGAGCTGCTGCTGCTCGCCATCGACAGCGCCAGACGCGCCGGTGCCAGTTATGCCGACGCCCGAATTCAGCGCATGCAGCGCAACGCGGTCTTCACGCGCGAACGCCAGGTGCTCGACATCGTCGACAGTGACACCATCGGCTGTGGCGTACGTGCGCTGGTGGACGGCTGCTGGGGATTTGCCGCCACGCCGCGCCTCACGAAGGAGGGCATTCAACGCGCCGCCGCCGAAGCCGTCGCTACCGCCAAGGCCAATCGCATCGCACGCGATCGCGCCGTTGAACTGGCGCCAAATCCGTCGCACCCCGACGCCACCTGGTCGAGCGGTTTCACCATCGATCCGTTCACCATCTCGATCGAAGAGAAGACGACGCTGGCACTGGCCGCCAACTCCGCCGCGCTCTCGGTCGCCGGCGTTCGCTTCGTCAGCACACAGCTGAACTTCGTCAAGGAAGAGCGCAACTACGCCAACACCGATGGTTCGGTGATTGCGCAGACACTTGTCCGCACGTATACGCCGATGGCCATCACAGCTGTCAGCGCCGATCGCAGTGACTTCGCGATTCGCGATGCTGTGGTACAGCCAACCGGTCGCGGATGGGAAGCGGTGCTCGAAAGCAACCTGATTGTGAATGCGAAGAAGTGGGCCGAAGAAGCGGCCGAGAAACTCACGGCGAAGTCAGTCGAACCGGGTCGATACGATCTCGTGCTGCATCCGTCGAATCTCGGGCTCACATTGCACGAATCGGTCGCGCATCCGACTGAACTCGATCGCGCATACGGCTATGAGGCGAACTACGCCGGCACCTCGTTCGTTGCGCCGCCGGAGAAAGTCCTCGGCACGTTGAAATTCGGCTCGCCGCTCATGAACATTGTCGGTGACCGATCGCAGGCCGGCGGCTGCGCCACCATCGGCTACGATGACGACGGTGTGAAGCCCGAGCAGTTCGACATCATCAGGGATGGTATCGTCGTCGACTATCAGACCACGCGCGAACAGGCGATGTGGCTCGACTGGTGGTACAAAAAGCGCAATATGCCGACGCGCAGTCACGGCTGTTCGTACGCCGACTCATGGAGCAGCGTCGCCTTCCAGCGCATGCCGAATGTGTCGATCAAACCAGCAGCGAAAGACATCGGCTGGAATGAACTGATCGCTGCCACCGACAAAGGCATCGCAATCCTCGGTCGAGGCTCGTACTCGATCGACCAGCAGCGCTTCAACGGTCAGTTCGGTGGCGCGCTGTTCTATGAAGTGCGCGGCGGCAAGATCGTCGGTCAGCTACGCGACGTCGCCTACCAGTTCCGCACCACTGAGTTCTGGGGCGCGCTCGACATGCTCGGCGGAAAGAAATCGTACGAGCTTTACGCCACCTTCTCCGATGGCAAAGGTCAGCCCGGTCAGGCCAACGCTGTCACCCACGGCTGCGTGCCGACGCGTCACAAGCAGATCAATGTGATAAACACAGGGCGCAAGGCATGAGCACGATCTTTGATCCGCGCGGACCGCGCTCGCTCTTCGCCGAAGACACCGTCATCTCGCGCGTCGATGCGCAGCGCGTGATCGAAAGCGTCATCAAGCTCTCGAAGGCGGACGCAGTGCAGGTGGTCGTCCGGTCATCACGCACGCGCAACGTTCGCTTCGCCGCGAATCAGCTTTCCACCGCCGGCGTGGTGGAAGACACAACGCTGGTGGTGATGTCGTACATCGGAAAGAAGCATTCCGCTGTCACCACCAACGATCTTTCGTCCGAGAGTCTCGAGCGCACGGTGCGCAAAGCGGAGTCGATCGCAAAGCTGGCACCGGACGACATCGACATGCTGCCGGTGCTCGGCCCGCAAAACCTGCGCGATCTGAGTGCGGCGTGGGACGAGGCGACGGCGAATCTCGCCGCTGGCGAAGTCACGGCGGCCGCCAACACGGCGCTGGCGCCGGCACGAAAGGGGACCACGCTCAACGTGGCCGGATTTCTGGTGACCGGCGCCGACGCCATCGCGATCGGTACCAGCGCCGGCCTGTTCGCCTATCATCGCGGCACGAACGCCAACTACACGCTCACCGTCCGAACGTCGGACGGTACAGGTTCGGGCTGGTCGGGCGAAGATGCGGTGGCCTGGAGCCAGCTCGACTTCGCGCGAGTCAGCGCACAGGCGATCGAGAAGGCGCAGAGTTCGCAGAATCCGGTCGCGATCGAGCCGGGCCGATACACAGTCATTCTCGAACCGCAGGCTGTCGGCGATCTGATCGGCCTCATGCCGCGGTACTTCAACGCCCGCAGCGCCGACGAAGGCCGGTCCCCATTCGCGAAGCAGGGTGGCGGCAACAAGCTGGGCGAGATGATCGTGAATGCGATGGTGAATCTTTCGAGCGACGCATCAGACCCGCTAGTCCTGGCCCAGCCTTTCGATAGCGATGGGATGCCACTGACGAAGCAGTCATGGATCACCAACGGCACATTAAGCACGATGCTGGTGCCCCGCTCCTGGGCGGCACGCAAGAACCTCGTCGCGACTGGCAATCCGAACAACGTCATCCTGGCCGGTGGCACCACGACCCGCGATCAGATGATCGCCAGCACCGGGCGCGGCGTGCTCGTCACCCGCCTCTGGTACCTCCGCGAGACCGACCCGCGCACCATGAGCTACACCGGCCTCACCCGCGACGGCACGTATCTGATCGAGAACGGGAAGATCAGCAAGTCGATCAAGAACATGCGCTTCAATGAGAGCCCACTGTTCCTGCTCAATAACGTCGAAGCACTCGGCCCCGTGCGCCGCACCGCGAGCGAAGGCCCGGGCACGCAGATCATGCCCATCCTCAAGGCCCACGACTTCAACTTCACCTCGCTCTCCGACGCGGTCTGAGGGTATTCTCTGCGTCGGCCCAGTCTCGCGCGCGCGTGCAACCATGCGTGCACAACGCGAATCCAAAATGGGCCTGAAGCGTACGACCCAGCGCGGCGCGCCACGATGCGCGCCGAGTAGCTGATACCAGCCAGCCACCCAAGCCCTACGCGCATGACAACCCGCCGGGATTTCCTCGCCACCAGCGCGCTTGCCGCCGGTGCGATGGCCGTTGCCTCGTTCCCTGCTGAAGCCGAGTCCGTGGCGCGGCGACTGAAGTTGCCGCAGCCGCATGTCGAGCCGCCGATGGACGCGCCGACGAAAGACCTGTTGATGGCCGCACTCAATTCAGCGAAGATGGCCGGCGCGTCGTTCGCCGACGCACGCATCGGTCGGACACAGCGGAACTTCGTCATCACGCGCGAAACACAGATCATCGAGATAGTCGATACCGATACGATGGGCTGCGGCATTCGCGCCCTCGTGGACGGCTGCTGGGGATTTGCAGCGACACGCACGCTCACCGCTGATGGCGTTGCAGCGGCGGGCAAGGAAGCGGCAGCGATCGCGCGCGCGAATCGTGTCGCGCGCGACCGGCCCGTGGAACTCGCAGCGGCGCCATCGCTCGGCGAACGCAGCTGGTCGAATGGATTCACCGTCGATCCGTGGAGCGTCCCGGTCGAACAGAAAGCCGATCTGCTGCTGAAGGCGAATGCCGAAGCGATGAAGGTGACGGGCGTGAAGTACGTCGCGAGTCAGATGTTCTTCGTGAAAGAACAGAAGAACTATGCGAACACCGAAGGCACCATCACCAATCAGACCATCGTGCGCAGC
>JANMWU010000591.1:0-6929 GCA_031380785.1 Gemmatimonadaceae bacterium | reverse complement strand
ACGAGGTTACTGATGCGTGCCGAGTACGATTTCTCCAAAGCCCGGAAGAACCCGTACGCAAAGCTGCTGAAGCAGTCGGTGACGATTCGGCTCGATGCGCCGACGATCGCCTACTTCAAGTCGCTCAGCGCGGAGTTGGATTTTCCCTATCAGACGCTGATCAATCTGTATCTGCGTGATTGTGCATTGTCGCAGCGGAAACCCAATCTGCGCTGGCGCCCGCGCAGCGTTGGCGTCGCCGGGTGACCGTTAGGCTCCGGCGCGCAGCGCTCTAACCCGCGTTGCTGCGGCCACTGCGGCCGGAGTTTTGTGAGCAGGAGTTCTTTCCGTCGGCCGCAGTGCAGCAGAACGCATTTTCGTTAGCGAGCTCTCCGAAGAAGACCACACATGACGCAATGGTCACCGTCGACGCCACCGGCCGACGCGCGCAGGGTTGCGCGGTTTATCGCCAGCAGTATCCGAACGCTGGCCGCTGTGCACGGCGATCGCTGGGCCGTAACGCCTCTAGGCGCTGGTGCGCTACGCCTGAACGCCGGTTATTGCGAAGCTGTGACACTCGGTTTCGACAGGCTTGCTGTGCTCGTTGTGGAGGATGCCAAAATAAGTCGATTGCGCCGGAAGGGAGTCTTCGTCGAGCGAATAGGCGAGGCCTACTATGCTCCCGTGCCGGGGTCCGTGAAAGTGATCATCGACTTATCTCTCGTTTCACGCGTCGATTCCGTTCTCAAGGAGTGCGCGCTGGGTCATCGCGCGTTTCTACTCAAGGCATCCAATTGGGCGCTTGGAGGCGGCGCGAAAGCTGGTCATCGTGACCTGGCCCTGCGATGGATTGAGCGAGTCATCGGGAGAAGAGTCCCGCGGCCGACGTGGACTGGCGCGCGAAGGACAGATGCCCCTGCCGTGCCGCGCGCGTTGTGGGAAGCGGTGGAAACACGTAGCGTTCAAACTCGACGCGAGCGGAATAGGGCGGCGCGCGCCGAGTGCATCGACCGGTTCGGCTCCAAGTGTGTCGTCTGCAAGTTTTCGTTTGAGCGGAAGTACGGGGCGTGGGGCGCCGGATACATTGAAGTGCATCACTTGGCGCCCCTCGGCAAAGCCCAGGGCAACCGGAGAGTGGATCCGAAGAAGGACCTGCGTCCAGTCTGTGCGAATTGTCATCGCATGCTGCACGTTTCCGATCCGCCGATCACACCTGCGGCGCTGCGTTCATTGCTCAAACGCGCTCGCTAGCCCCAATGCTGTTCACTTAGGTCGTCTTGGTCGACTTCTGGTGAGGACGCGGACGCGGTACGTCACGTGCCGTGTGCGCCCGCGCCTTCGTGAGCGCAGCGGATAATTTGTCATCTTGCGTTTGACCCCGCGCGGGACGACGCGGCCTCGCTGCCGGGACACGACTTCCGCGCGGAGCTCGGCGAGGATCTGCTGGCGCGCGAGACGCTGGCGCACCAGATCCTGAGGGGGGAATGGCCGTCACGTGGGACCGCGTGCGGCGCGTGACGTGGACGGCGTGCGTGAACGACAGCGTGTCGGGATCCCGCGCGCGCGGCAGTGCGCCGAGGGCCGCCTCATGCATGAGCGAGCGAATGGCCGCGTGCGCAATCAGCAGGCCCCACACCTCTTGCCGCACCAGCTCCGGCGTTTTGCTGCGCAGCACGCGCCGTGCGCCCCGGAGATGCGTCTTCAGTTCGTCGAACGCCGTCTCCATTTCCCACCGCTCCTGATAGAGCGCCGCGAGTTCCGCGGCGGGCGCACGCGCCGGCTCCAAGATCGACGTCACGAGCCGATACGCCTGCGCCCCCTGCGGCGCGCCGGTCACGGTGTAGTCAACGACGCGCACGGGGATCGGCGTCCGATTCGGACTCTGACACCGCTGATTCCAGCGTAACTCGCTCCGATACGAGCCGTCGCTGTAGCGTTCCAGCACCGGCAATCCGACGTGCGCGCTCGCCCGCCACACGAGCGTCGCGCCGGTGGCCGTGGCCGGTCGCCACAGATCGAAACTCAGGAACCCGCGATCCGCGAGCACGAGCATCTCGGCAGTGAGCGACGGCAGCACGGCGGTCGCGAGCGCGCGTTCGTGCGCACGGTAGGGCCCAAGGGCGGCGGCGCTGATGACATGCGTGCCGTTCTCCAACAGCCCGACGAGACGCAGCTGCGGAAACGCCCCGGTCGCATTCGCGCCGCGGCTACTCGCTGGGCGTCCGAAGGCTGTTGCATTGTCGGCCGTGTCCGCGACATCCAGGGTCGTGCCGTCGAGACTCATCACGCGCCAGCCCCGATACCACGCGCCCGGCGTGCCGGCCACCGCGATGGGTGCCACGACGCGGCGATACAGGGCTTCCACTGGGGCCGCGCCAAGCCGCGTGCGCGCTTGCGAGATCCCGGCCTTACTGGCCGGCACCACCGCGCGAGCGTCGCCGCCGAGCCAGCGAATCCCTTCGAGCAAACACCGCAGCACTTCGCGCGTCGAGACCTCGGCGTAGAGCGCCAACGCGACGCAGTAGTACATCATGACGTGCGCCGGCAACGCACGTTCGCGCTCGCTCACGCGGTCGGTTTCGTGCAGCACGGCCTGGACGACGGCGAGCGGCACGCTCGCCGTCAGCACGCCCAGACTGATATGATCCGTAACCCGGATCCCGCCGGGCAACGTCGCCTCGGTGCCTGCCATGCCCGACTCCTTAATGGTGTCGGATCCAAACCTACCACAAATCAGGCTAAGTGAACAGCATTGGGGTTAGCCCGCAATTCTCACCAGGCTATTGAATAACGGCTGCCCCGAGTGGTATAAGGTGTTTGTCGAGAACGACCTACACACCGCCACGGAGACAGCCGTTATGCCGACAGAGTGTATGCCCGACACCCTGCATTTTCAAGCGGCGCACGGCCGCGACGTGGTCGCTCGCTTCGATGGCGGGACGTTGACGTCGGATGGCGGCGCCGTGTTGCTGCGGGAAGTCGAGCGGACGACGCGGATTGTGCAGCAATTCACCGCCTGCTTCACCGATCATCGCGATCCGACCCGCGTGGAGCACTCGGTGGCGTCGCTTGTCGCGCAGCGCGTGTATGGGCTCGCGCTCGGCTACGAAGATCTGAATGATCACGATGCGCTCCGCGCGGATCCGCTCTTCGCGGTGCTGGCGGGCAGTGCGGATCCGACGGGCCGCACGCGGCGGCGCGCGCGCGATGTCGGCCGGGCCCTCGCGGGCAAGAGCACGCTCAATCGCCTGGAGTTGACGGCCGCGACCTGCGCCGACACGGAGCGCTACAAGAAGATCACCGTGGAGCAGGCGGCGGTTGATCGGCTCTTCGTCGACCTGTGCGTGCAGGCCCACGCGACGCCGCCGGCGGAGCTCGTGCTCGATCTCGATGCGACCGATGATCCGGTGCATGGCGCGCAGGAAGGGCGCTTCTTCCATGGCTATTACGGCCACTATTGCTACGTGCCGCTGTACATTTTCGCCGGCGAGCACCTGCTGTGCGCGCGCCTGCGGCCCGCGAATCTCGATGCGAGTGCGGGCGCCGTGGACGAGGTCGCGCGCATCGTGGCGCAGCTGCGCACGGCGTGGCCCGACGTCCGGATCATCGTGCGCGCGGACTCCGGGTTCTGTCGAGACGCGCTGCTCACATGGTGTGAGACGCACGGCGTGGACTATGTGATTGGGCTCGCGCGGAATGCCCGCCTGACGGCGTTGATTGCCGACGACCTCGCCACCGTCGCGCAGGCCTGCACCGCGACAGGTGCGCCCGCGCGCCGGTTCGCCGACCTCACGTATCAAACGCTGGACTCGTGGTCCACCGCACGCCGCGTCGTCGCGAAAGCCGAACATCTGCCGGGGAACGAGACGTCGAAAGCGAATCCGCGCTTCGTCGTCACCTCGCTCGCCGCCGATGTGCTCGATGCGCAACCGCTCTACGAAGTGCTCTACTGCGCCCGCGGCGAGATGGAGAATCGGATCAAGGAGCAACAGCTGATGCTCTTTGCCGATCGCACCAGTGCGGCCACGATGCGCGCGAATCAATTGCGGCTCACCTGTGCGTCGGTCGCGTATACGCTCCTCGCGGCGCTCCGCCGCCTCGGGCTGGCCGGCACGCGGCTCGCGACGGCGCAGTGTCAGACGATTCGGCTCACGCTGCTCAAAATCGGCGCGCGTATCCGCGTCACCGTCCGCAAAGTCTGGATTGCGCTCGCCACCGGCTGTCCGCATGCGGCGCTCTTCGCCCACGTGCACGCGAATCTCAGACGCTGTTGACGTCCGCGCCCCGACTCGCACTCACCCGGCGCACGCCGGGGGCTCGCGTATCGCTGCCATCGCCGCGCACCGACCATCCCCGTCGCGCGAGCACCGCACCAACGTCGTACGGGCCGGATCACCGGCCGCAGAGGACCCCACCACGCCACCCTGCGCTGGTGACACCGCCGAATCCGCCACCATCACGCGCGAACACAAGAAAACCCACCGCCCGCATCATCCTGGTGAGAAATGCGGGTTAGCCTGCAGCGCTTCGCACCGATCCCGAGTCGTGCGGATGACTCTGTCCTTGCTTCAAATGTCGCGGCCGCAAAAGCGACAGACTCGTGCTTCTCCTTCGACCATCTTTGCCGGTGAGGTGGCCTAGCGGGCGGCGTTCAAGTACCCGCGCACGTAGTCGATGTCGTCCCGGATGCTCGACGGGATGCGAACTGCTGGCACGATCCCCTCCGGGTCCACCGGATTCGCGGGCAGCCGCCGTGAGCGCGATGTGCCAAACTGGATGCGCCACCGGCCGGACGGGAGCACGACCTGGCGCGTATTGGCGTAGTCGAGCGCACCGGCCGATGGCTCGCGCCCGAAGAGCGTCACCTTCCGGCTCTGCCGCGCTTGGAGGAGGAACTCCTCGGCTGTGCTGCCCGTCCCGCCGTCGATGAGCACCGCGACCGTGCGTGGGTTCGGACGGACTGTGCTGAGCCGCAGCACGCTGTCGCTGTTGATAGGAATGAACCGGTTCGGACTGCGCTCCATCGCCACAACGAGCCGCCGCACGTACGCGCGGTCGCTCTCGGGCAGCTCGGGCACCTTCAGGATCTCCCGGTAGTAGGCGGTGTTCGACGACGACGCCCACGCGTCTGCGCCGATTACCCGGATCGGACTCGTGTAGAGAAGGGGGATGAGCCCGGCGAAGGCGGCATCGCCCCCGCCGCCGTTGGCGCGCACGTCGATGACGAGTGCAGGCGTCCGTGCGAGGCGCGCGGCGTTCGCGGCGAGCAGGCTATCGATGACGAGCTTGTAGGACAAATCGAAAGACGGGATCCGCAAGAGCAGCATGCCGCTGTCGAGCGCCACTATGGACGGCTGGGCTGGATCAGGTGGTGCATCGCGCTGCACCGGTTGCGCCGCAGGCAACGGGCCTACGGGCGACAACTCCGCGGCCACGAGGTGCAGGTGCCCGTCGCGGAAGAACGCGAGCCACCGAGCCAGTGCGGCCTCGCAGACGCGGGCATCTGACGCTGCGGCCGTCTCACGACGGGCAGTGTCGGTGATCGCGCTGAGGGCGGCCGGTTGGGCCTGCACGGCGAGTTGGTAGCCGGCATAGTCGCGGCGCGCCACGCCGACGAGGCTGTCGAAGTCAGTCGCACATCCAAGGGTTGTTTCGCGCTCGGCGGCCGCCAGCCGACCGCCGACGCGGACGCTCGCGGGCGGGGCGAGGGCGCCGGCGCTCGCGACGAGCGCGCTGGCGCCCGCGAGGAGCCGCCATTGTCGAATCGATGGGCTTGCGGTGCGCGGCGGCATGTGCCTGCTCGTCAACGTTGAGGCGAAGGAGAGGGCCTGATGCAGGCAACGAAAATGCGTTCTGCTGCATTGCGACCGCACGAAGGCTACTCCTGCTCACTGACCGCTGGTCGCAATGTCAGCAGCAACGCGGGTTAGAACGCGGTCCCACCGATCTCCACCAACGGCTCACCTGCTTCCATCAGCGCAACGACGCGCGGCCACGTGAGGGAGAGCAGCGTGCGCAGATATGCATTCGTCGTGTTGCCACACGTGAGCCACACCATCTGCGGCGGCGGTCCGTGGCGCGTGACCAGATCGACGAAGTCGCTGTCTTTACTCAGCACGATGACACCAGCCGCCCGCGCACGCTCGAATATCACGGGATCCGCTGCATCGCGTAGTCCTAGGTCGCGAACCGCCACCGCGTCGACGCGCAATGACTCGCGCATCCACCCCGCCACCGCCGGGGAGATTTGCGCATCTACCCAGACGGTCGGCACGGCCTACGCGGCGAGCACCGGATGATCCAAGCGCCGACTCGCGAAGCGGAGGCACGCGGCCACGTCCTCGCGATCCAGATCAGGCAGCTCAATCACCACGTCGTCCGCCGAGAGCCCCGCGGCGAGCAAGTCAAGGACGTCGCTCACGCGAATGCGCATCCCGCGCACACACGGGCGCCCGCCGCACTGCTCCGGATTCACGGTGATGCGATCCATCAGCTCAACGGTCTGGCCCACGGCACTCACTCGGCTTGAGATGCTGGACAATCTACCCGCCTGAGACGACGAGCAACACCGACGGTCGCCCGCGGTCTAGAAAGTATGACTGGGCTGGCCCCCCGGTTTCGCGTGGGTTAGCTCCACAGTGCTACCCGCGGGAACCAGAGCCACCAGCGACGCTCGCGGAAGGCTTTGTCACTTGTCACTCCACATTCGGCACCCAAGGCGTTCAAGGGGTACGAACGACGGGCCGAGCAACAGCCTTGATTAGGAGAGCTATGACTGCCGCTAGTGCCAGCATGCCGGCGAGCCCAAGCAATCCTGCTGCAAACGAGCCAGTTGAGTCCTTCAACCGTCCCATCATCAGTGGCCCGAAGAATCCTCCCAAGTTGCCGATCGAGGTGACGAGCGCCATCCCGGCCGCAGCCGCGGGGCCCTGCAGGTGGACCGGGACTAA
>JANMWU010000120.1:0-2031 GCA_031380785.1 Gemmatimonadaceae bacterium | reverse complement strand
TACGCGTTGTATGTTGGCAGCTGTTCGGCGCGCTGATTCGTCGTCGGATCTTCCTTCAGAATCGGCTCTTCGAGTCTGGCCGTGAAGCGCGTCGGACCGACCAGCTCCAGTACGCGAATCTTCGGTGTGGGAAACAGCACGTCGAAGCGCTCGATGCGTGCCTCCCATCCGTACGACTCGAACTGCGCCTTCAGCCACTCGGCGTTGTCCTTGCCGTACGGTGATCCGAGATGGTGCGGCCGCGCTGACAATCGTCGCATCGCTTCGCGCATGCGCGCTGGTTCCGGAATGGCTTTGAACTTTGCCTCCCACTCACGCTGCGCTTTTGCTCCCGCAGTGGTGAAGCCGCGCATCGGCGGATCGTCCATGCGCGCGAACGCCGCGCTGGTGAAGGCCAGCAGCAACAGCTTTCCAGGAAGAGAACGGGTCATGAGCCGGACGGGTTTGGGGGAGTCGGTGCGACGGCTGGGTGGCGTGGACTACAGCGCCTTTGCTGAGCATTCAGCATACTCGCCGGATCCACGCCGCGTTGACCGTCACGGCATCCCGCGTCGCGCAGAGCAAGCCGCGCGCACGCTCAGCGTCACTCAGGTTGACGACGTCACGGCGGATGCTGAGGCCCGTCGTGAAGAAGCGAATCGCCACTTGAGCGCTGGTGGCGCCAGAAATGTCGTGAGCATCACGGTGACCACGATGGCCGAATATGTCGCCGCGTCGATCAAATGCTCGCCACCAACCGTCAGCCCGAGCCCGATGTTCGCGAAGATCAGACCGACTTCGCCGCGTGGCATCATCCCAAGTCCGATCGCCACCCGATCGATCCCCTTGCCCCATGCGCCCAACGCGCACGACTGCTTGCCGACGACAGCGGCGACCGTCAGCGCGCCGGCCAGCACCAGCACCTTGCCATTGAGCAGCGCCGTCAGATCGACGCGCATCCCCATCAGCACGAAGAACACCGGCACCAGGAATGTCGAAATGGGTTCGATCAGCGTTTCGAGCTGGCGCTCGGCGTGAATCGCCGGGTCGCGATAGTGCTGTTCCTCGAGCAACAGTCCGGCCGCGTACGCACCCACAATCGCCGCCAGTCCGATCACGGCCGCCAGCGCTGACAGGGTAAAGCAGAACGCCAGCGCGGTGGCCAGCAGCACACCTTTGCCGCGCAGTCGCGACGTACCCTGAAACACACGCGGCGACAGCTTGCCACCAACATACAAGGCACCAACGAGAAATACTGCCGCCTTCGCAACCACCAGTACCACCGCCATCGTCGACATCGCGGATCCGGTATTTGCCGCCGTGACGAAGCCGGTGATGACCGCCAGAATCACGAGCCCAATCACATCGTCGATCACCGCCGCGCCAAGAATGATGCGTGCCTCACTCGTTGCGCTGAGTCCGAGATCGGCCAGCACGCGCGCGGTGATGCCGACGCTGGTGGCGGTCAGCGTGGCGCCGATAAACGCGTGTACGTACACGCTGTGATCGGGCAGCAGGATCGCGCTAACCGCCGAGCCGAGCACCCATGGCACCACGGCGCCAAGACACGCAACCACGAACGAACGCGCGCCGACGGAGAGCATGTCGCCCACCGTTGACTCGAGCCCCACCTCGAACAGCAGAATCACCACACCCAGCTGCGCGAGCCCGTCGATCAGCGGATTCGCCGCCATCTCGCCGAACCATCCGAATCCGAGATGCGCGAGATTGCCCAGCAGCACGCCGATCATCAGCTCACCGAGTACCGCCGGCTGGCCGAATCGTTCGGCAACGTGTCCCGCGAGCTTGGCGCAGGCGAGTATCACGGCGAGGGCGAGCAATATCATCGCCATCTGATCCGTGTGCCCGGCGGCAACTGATTCCATCTCAGAAAATGTACGTTGCGCCCAGTCCAAGCGTGAATTGGCTCTTCTTCGCGTTGAACACGTCGATGTTCGACTTGTCGAAGCGAATCTCCGGGCCGATCATCACGTTCGGCAAGCTCTTGACGTTGAGCGTGACGGTGGCACTGGAGAGCTGATGCTTCGGCCC
>JANMWU010000051.1:0-5722 GCA_031380785.1 Gemmatimonadaceae bacterium | reverse complement strand
TGTCCGAACGCGCCGACGTCACCGTCGATGCCCGCGAAGGCGGCGCCGGTCGCGCCCCACAGATCAATCCCAGGATTGGTCATCACCACAATGCCATTGCCGCTCGGCACCGTGTAACCCGCGGCCGATGCGGCATTCCTGCAATCATTGAAGCGATCCCAGCGTGCCCGGGCGGTTGCGGCAGCGATGGTCTGGGCCACACGGAAAAATCCGCGCACTTCGACACGGTTTGAGACGACGCTGCCACGCGACGCCGTGAACCAGTAGCTGGCCACGCCATCGGCCGGGACACTCGTGAACATGTCGCGCACATCTGCCAGGGTGCGCGGCGACGTCGGGCTGTCAGTGTAATCACAGAGCAGCACGCTCCATTTCAGCGCGCCCCGGAATGGATGTTGCGCGGGCAGGGGCGCGGCAACGGCACACGCCAGCCACAACGTCAGTGGGACTGATTGTCTGAATGGCATCGATTGAGGCTCCCCGGCATCGTCGCCAGTTGCGCGATGCGCAGCGGAAGCGCTGGCGCGAGATCGCGATGTCTGTACGACCTCGCTCCGTCTCCATTCTCACTGCGGCAGAATTCGTTTGTGGCCCGGTCCGCTTCGCATCCGTCGGCGCCAATCATCCGTCACCGTACCACAACATCCGTAGTTCGTGACCGTTCCGATCTTCGTCAGGTGAATGAGCACGCGTGAAACGATCCGACCCGACCGGCACGAACTCCTCGTCCTCGTGCCCGTCGGCGTACGAATTCAAATGCCCGTCGCGCGGTGCGAACGTCACCATCTGATTGCTGCGCACTTCGTAGCGACCGCGACCTCGTTCAGTCCAGTCGCATCGCCCGCCATCGGGCGCGCCGGAACCGGATCCTTGTGGTAGTTCGGCCAATTGTACATGTGCGCAACAGTGCGCTGAATACGTTCAACGGCGGCCGAGTTGTCGTTGGCGTCGATCATGCTCACCACGCCCTGGCCGCTGAGCGCGGTGGCGGTCATCCACGCGTCGAAGCCTTCGTCGCTACCAGTGTGACTGAACTCGAGGTGCAGGTTGTTGCCGCACAGGAAGAGACCAAGTCCGATGAAATCATTGCGTTGATACGAGAGCCTCTGATCGGCCCGGTCGGTGCTCAGGAACGCGGCGTTATCGTGGCGACACGCGCGTTGCAGCGACGTCGCGAACTTCGCCAGATCGGTCGGTGTCGTCCACAATTCGGCGGCGGCCAGCTCCGGATATGCATGCCAGCCGCTGGGGACTGGCGCGCCATTGTCAGTGTGACCCGTCGCGGCCGGCCGAATGACTGTGCACCTTGCGCGCGGTCAGTTGCTCACCCGAGGCGACAGGCGTGTCCCGCACCGTCCAGCTCGCCAGCTGCTCGTTTACATCGCGATCGAGTCGCAGTGTGCCGCGTTCCACCAGTCGCGTCGCGCCGACGGCGGTGACCGATTTGCCGATCGAGCGGGCTTGGACGCGGGTGTTCGTCGTCACGGGCGTGGCGGTACCGCGCTTCGTGACGCCGTATGCGCGCGCCGGCACAATTTTTCCGCTGTCGATCACGGCGATCGAAAGGCCTGGGATACCGCGCTTCTCCGTCCCGCGGCGAATGACGGGAACAAGATGGTCAGGCGACTGCTGGGCGGCGTTGAGGTTGATCAGCAGCGCGGACGCTGACGGGCATCAGGGCGATGAGCGGATTTCGGGTAATTCGACGCGTTAACAGGTAACCCTTACCTGGAGTTGTTCATGCTTCGTGCCTTGCTCTCTCTCTCCGTCATTGCCCTCGCTGCCTGCGGCTCGAGCAGCACCGGCCCCGCCGGTGGCGCCGCATCGGTGGCATCAGTAACCGTAACAGGAGCTGCCGCATCAGTGGCCATTGGCGGCGGCGTTCAATTCGCTGCCGTGGCCAAGGACGCCTCAGGCAACGTGATGTCCGGCCAGACATACACCTGGTCGTCGTCGTCCACCGCCAATGCCACCGTCTCCGCGAGCGGTCTGGCGACCGGCGTCGCCGCCGGGCCGGTGACCATCTCAGCGGCCGCAGCCAACGGAGTGAAGGGGTCCGCGTCTCTCACTGTCAGCGGGACGATCAAGCTCCCTTAAGAGTTCCCGCCACGAACCCCCCATGCTTGCAAACTCATGTCGCGTACTTAGCGCGTGCCTGGCGCTGCGCCGAAACCATAGCGGATCCCGACGATCACGCTCCGTCCGTAATACTCGCGCTGGTTGCTGAACTTCGCCGTTGCATTGCCATTGTAGAAGCCGAACACGGCGTTGTTCAGGTTGAGTCCCTGAATCTGGAGCGACGCGTCATGCGTCAGCGTGACCGACACTGACGCATCGATCTGCGAGTGTGGGAAGAACCAGTTGTCACCACTCGGCGACGCGGTGCCGTCGCCGTAGGTGTAGATGCTTGCTCCCTGATACTGCCACGCCGCGCGTGCCGAGAGTCGCGGCGTGTCGTATGTGAGCGCAAGGTTGCCGATCTGGCGTGCCTGACGCGGCAACGGTGCGCTGCGGATCACCGGTGCGCCAAGGTTGGCCGCCACCGTCGCTGTGTCGGCGGGCACGTCGGCCTTTGAGTCCACCATCGTCCAGTTTACGTCGAAGCCGAGCCCGCGCCACCGCCCAGGCAGGAAGTCGAGCTTGCGAGAAAAGTCGAACTCGCCGCCCACGAGATGCGCGTTGCCGCCATTCTCCGGCCGCGTTGCGTAGTAGCCGTTGAATTCCGTCGCCGGCCCTTGATACACGAACTGGCGGCGGAACGAAAAATCGGTGATCTGCTTGTAGAACACACCGAAGGTGAAGACACCGCTGGCGCCGATGTACTTCTCGCCCAGTGCATCGAAGCTCCACGCATGCTGTGGCTTCAGGTCGGGGTTGCCGACGCTCAGGTTGTTGAAGCGCGTGGCGCAGCCCGTACACAGCGATCCTGAGGTGTGCGGCGCAAGATCGGAATAGTTCGCGCGTGCAATACCGCGAGTCACTGCAAAGCGGAGGTTCGCGTCGTCACTCAGTGAGTAGCGCAGCTGCGCACTCGGAAAGAGATCGATGTAGTTCTGTGTGCCGTTGACGCGTCGAACGGTCTGCAGCCCTGTCACCGGAGTAGTGACGGCATTGCCGCTGAAGTTCACCGCTGTGTTCTCGAGCCGAAGTCCGAGATTGAGGCGGAGCTTGCCGCTTTCAATCGTATTCATTGCGTAGGCGGCAAGTACCTTCTCGCCGCCGTTGAAATTGTTCAATGAGTCGCTGATCGACTTCGTCGTCTCCCGGAACGACGCACTGTTCGCATTTTCGAACGAGCTCAATCCGACGTGATTTGCCTGAGGACCGATCGCGAACCCGGGCGCGAGTGCGGAATAGAAGTCTGGATCCGAAAAGCTCCCGAGCTGCGCGGTCAGTGTCGTCGGCGTGCCGATGACGGAGAAGGCGCGATTCAGGTTGATGTTATCGCGGCTTTCGTCGCGATATTTGATGCCCATTTTGAACTGTGACGACTCGCTGCCGATTGCATACCGGAACAGCGCGTCGAGCTGCCCTCCGATATCGTCACCGCGCGTCGTACCCTCGGAAATGGAGTACTTCTTCAGCGCATAGTTCGAGGGCGTGGCCGCTGCTGCTGCGTCGGCCGCGTTGAGGTACGTGAACGTCGGATAGTTCCGGCTCGCGCCGTTGTAGCGGAATCCGAGACCGTCGTACTCGAACGCACTGGTGCGATAGTCCGACGACGACGAGCGCGTGGCGCCGTAGTTCACATTGTACGACAGCTCGGCATTGCCAAGTACACCCTTGCCGCCCCCCGTCACGCTGAACAACTCCTCAACCGGTGTGCGGTTCGATGTCTCGCGAACCAGCGATCCATCGGTGGCCTCGCCGCTCGAACCGGCGGACGACGCAGCCACATCACCACCACTCGAGACATCGTACCGGTAGCGAGTGCCGAAGTTGTTGAAGCGGCTCCACATGCCTTTCAGGAACAGTGTAGACCCGCTGCTGAAACGATAGTCGAGCGAGCTGTTTGCGCCCCAGCGGGTGCGATTGTAGAAGTAGTCACGCTGGTCCCACTCGACCGGAATGGGCGTGCCGGCATCGTTCTTGTCCCAGCCGAGTTCAAGATCGTTGATGGCGCGATTGTTTCGGTCATAGGTTCCACCAAGCAGAAAGCCGAGGCGACGATCTTCGCCGAAACGCCCGCCCCACATCACGGTGCCCTGACCCTGCTGCCGCTCGAGCAGCGTGGCCTGCCCGAACTGCGCGGCGAGATATCCGCGGGGTGCGCCCTCAGCCGATTTGGTGACGAGATTCACAGACCCACCGATCGCGTCCGCATCCTGATCAGCTGTCAGCGTCTTGGTGACTTCGATGGCGCCAAGAATGTCCGTTGGCACGTCATCGAGCTTGGTGACGCGGCTGCCCGTCTGCGTGCCGGGGATGTGAACACCATTCACCGTCACATTCGACAGGCGCGGTTCAGTGCCGCGCACCTGAATGAACTTGCCTTCGCCTTCATCGCGCTCGGTCGAGATGCCCGGAATGCGTGCAATGGCCTCGGCGGCGTTCGCGTTTGGCAGCGACCGGATCACATCGCCGGACATGATGTTGATAATGTTGTCGGCGTTGCGCTTGCGATACAGCGCCTGCTCGATGGTCTCGTTGAGACGTGGCGAGGCGCTGATCGTCACGCCGGCCAGCTGCTGCGCAGTGACGCGCAGCACGACGTCATGTGTGGTGATGCTCGCGGCACGTACTTCCACCCGTGACGAGTCCGCCGGCATGCCGGGCCGCCGCACCAGAAGCAGGTAGGTACCGGCCGGAACGCGCTCGATGCGATAGGTGCCGGCGACGTTTGTAGTGGCGCCGAGCGTGGTGCCGCTGAGTCGAACGACGATGGACTGCGCCGGAGCGTTGTTGGACGTGGTGACGCGACCTGCGACCACGCCCGTTGCCTGCGCGACGAGTCTTGCAGGCGCGATGGATGCGAAGAGCAGTGCAATCGCTCGACACTGTTGTGCTGACGTAACAAGCATGATGACTCACTCCCGCGAAGTCTGATTGACTACCTGATCTCGGGTAACGTCGCGCGTGCATGTCGCGGTCGCGCTGTGATCAGGTAACGAAAATCAGGCGGATGTCACGAGCTGCGATAGCAATCGCATTTGCGTACTGCTTGCCGTTCAGTCTGCATGTCGCGGCGAGCGGATTCAGAGCGTGCGAAATATTCGCACGAAAGCCGCAAACGGTAACAGCGCCAGTTGCGTGACGCCGCAGATGAGATGAATTGTGCCAGTGGTTGTGAGCGCGTGATGGTGCCCAGCGCTCCGGCCGAGGAAATGCTGTGCATGGAAGGGTTCTCCGGATGATCGTTATGAGTGCGATGAGAGAACGACGTCCAGTTTTTCGTAGCTGTCGACAACGCCGCGTTCCATGCCGGATTTCACCATGCCATCGCGGTCCTCGACGGAGAAGAACACCGAGTGATGCACGATGCGGCTGCGATTGTCGGGCAACTCCTCGAACAACGTCTTGCCCATGATGACGTGACCGCGCTCCGGCAGGCCGTCAAATTCGAACGTGCCAACGATCCGCTGCGGCGCGAGCACTTCGTGATTGACGCCAAAGAATCCGTCCCGGTGTCCGCCTCGTTCCTGCGAATGCCGCCAGCAGCCGCCATCGCGCATGTCGAACGTCTCGATCGTCGTCGTCAGGTCTCGAGGGCCGATCCAGCGGA
>JANMWU010000037.1:0-3571 GCA_031380785.1 Gemmatimonadaceae bacterium | reverse complement strand
CGACCGCAGCTATTTCGCCGGGCGCTCAGCTGTGACCATGGAAGACTGGTTTTCCGGCCTGCCCGGCGTCCAGATGACTGGGCGCGGCCTGCGAGTGACGCGTTGCCCACGCCTCGGCGTCTGGATCGACGGCATGCACGTGACTGCACCCGGTCTCTCATCGAATCTCGCGATGCAGCAGCTGACCGCCACCGACATCGCCGCGCTCGAACTGTTTCGCATGGCACAACAGCAGTCGCAGTTCAGCGATCCCAATCTCGAGGATTGCTCACTGCTCGTCTGGACGCGTTCACAATGACACGCGTGCAGCACTCTCACATCGGTCAATCGATGTTTCGCACGGCGCGCACTCCGTTGTTTCTTTTCGTGCTCGCGCTGCTCCTCGTTCCGATCACGGCGAATCGGCGCCGACGGAGATCTGGCGCAAAGGTTTTGATCAACGGAAGAGGCGCGGCGGCGGGCAATTCCGGGAGCTCACCAGCTTCGCCAGCCAGATGCCAAATACCGTCGACGAATGGTTCGCCGGGCTTCCTGGTGTTCGTACCGGAGGTGGCGCCGGCAACGAACTCAATATCCCGCGTTGCCGCCGGCTCGGCCTGTGGGTCGACGGGCAGCATGCGACCACTCCGGGCGTCGACTATCGCTTTGCGCTGGCCACCATTCCGGCACAGGATATCGCTGCATTCGAGCTGTACACATCGAACACGCCGGCGCAATTCACCGGGCAGACCGAAGACTGCTCACTGCTGATCTGGACGCGCATGCGTTGATTTGCGTCGGCGCGTGGTCGGATCAGCGAGCCGTTTTCTCCGTTCGTCGCACAGCCACCGCCGGCTCGCATCCGCATCCTGAACCACAGGCTGCGCCTTTCGCTGCGCGTGCCGATGCGATCGTGCGCCAGACCTTGCGCACAATGAACGCCGCTGCGGCAAGCACGATCAATCCGACGATGAACTGCTGCACGTTCGCGTTTTGCGTCATGGATTCTCCTACCGGTAACCGAGCAGTCTTCCACCCTGATACACCGCCAGGCCCGCGAAGTATGCGAGGCCAAGCATGTAGCCGAACTGTATCAGCGCCCACGTCCAGCCAATGCGTCCACCACCCGCTTCGCGCACCGTGACGGCTACGGTGCTGATACACATCAGCGCAAAGACATAGAACACCATCAGGCCAAGTGCCACCAGCGGCGTGTATTGCAGTTGTCCGGTGCGTGAGTTGACCTCCGTGCGCAGCCGTTCACGCAGCGCGACAGACGTCTCGTCGGCCTCGCCAACGCCGTAGATCGTACCCATTGTGCTGACGAACACTTCGCGTGCGGCGAAACTGGCGGCGATGGAGACGCCAATCTTCCAGTCGTAGCCAAGCGGCCGGACCAACGGCTCAATCACCTTGCCGACATGGCCGAGGGCCGAGTTTTCGAGTTGTATCTCGTGGGCCTTCGCCGGCACCACATTGCCTGGTACCGTCGTCTTCGGATAGGTGGCCATCGCCCAGAGCACTACACTGCACGAGAGAATCACCGTCCCCGCACGCCGCAGGAACATCTGCGCGCGATGCCAGACGTTCTGCAGCAGCGTGCGCAGATTCGGCAGCTTGTACGCGGGCATTTCCAGAATCATCGGGCGTACCGGTCCGCGCAGCAGGGTGCGCTTGAACACCGCCGCCACACACAGCGCCGTAACGGTGCCGAGCAGGTACATCAGCAGCATCGTCACGCCCTGCATGTTGAACAGACCGCCAAGCACTGCGACGGGCGGCACAAAGGCGCCAATCAGCAGCGTGTAGACAGGCAGTCGTGCCGAACAGCTCATGAGTGGCACGACCATGATGGTGGCCAGCCGATCCTTCGGCTCTTCGATGGTGCGCGTTGCCATGATCGCCGGAACCGCGCAGGCGTAGCCGCTGATCATCGGGATAAAGCTCTTGCCGTGCAGTCCGACGCGTCGCATCAGGCGATCCATCAGGTACGCAGCGCGCGCCATGTAGCCGCTGTCTTCGAGGATGCCGATAAACAGGAACAGCATCGCGATCTGTGGCAGGAACACCAGCACGCTGCCCACGCCGCCGATTACGCCATCCACCAGAAGGCCGCGCAGATCGCCCTGCGGCAGCAATGCGCCGATACCATCGCCGAACTTCGAGATGCTCCATTCCACCAGGTTCATGGCCGGCTGTGCCCAGGTGAAGATCCCCTGAAACACCAGCGCCATTACGCCAATGAAGAACAGCGGCCCCCAGACACGATGCAGCACGATTGCGTCAATGCGATCGCTGGTGGTACGTGCGCCTGAATTGCGATGCAGCACGGTGCGCGCAACCACACCACTGCTCCAGCCGTAGCGCAGTTCCGCCTCGAGGCTGCGCGGATTGCTGCCCGCTGCGACGACAGCGATGCGTGCTTCGTCAACCATCGGTGCAATCGCTTCACGTGCCTTGCCGTACCACGACTCGAGTCGCGGAACGGCGAGCAGCCGCAGCGCGTCGTGCGCCGCCAATGCCGGACTCACACCACTGGCCACCAGCGTGTCGGTCAGCGGCGCGATGGCGTCGTTCAGTTCCGCTGACAGCGTGAAAGGGCGCACCGGCTTCGGCAGATCGAGAACTGATAGCATCGCCTTGCGCAACACATCCAGCCCTTCGCCGCGCGTTGCGATGGTTGGAATCACGGGCGCACCGAGTTCGTGAATGAGTGCGACAGCGTCCACCTCAACGCCGACATCGGCCGCCGCGTCGATCTGATTCAGGGCGACGATTGTCGGGATGCCGAGTTCCAGCACCTGGCTTACGAGATACAGATTGCGCTCGAGATGCGATGCATCGGCTACGACAACCACGACGTCTGGGACCGGTTCGCCGCCAGTGCCGCGCATCACACCAAGCGCGATCTCCTCGTCCGGGCTCGCCGGTGAGAGTCCGTAGCAACCGGGAACATCAACGATGGTGAACTTCTCGCCATGCGGTCCACGCATCGCACCTTCGACGCGTTCAACCGTGACACCGGCGAAGTTGCCGACACGCTGCCGCAAACCGGTCAGCGCATTGAAAAGAGTGCTCTTGCCCGTGTTTGGATTACCGACGAGCGCGACCCTGATCCGGCGCTGACTCGGCTCAACAACCACTCCGGTGGTGGAGTGCGGAGCAAATGATGTGGACACCGATTTTCAGTGCGGTACGACCCGCGCGTCGTTCAGCGGGTGGTCAGAACGGTGATGCCGGCGGTGATTGCAGGGCTCAGGGCGAAGCGCGAACCGCGCACGTCCAGCAGCATGCAATGCCGTGCATCAACCACGTTGATGCTGGCGCCTTCCATCAGTCCGAGTTCGCGAAGCCGGCACGCTTCGTTTTCACCGCAACCGAGCGACACGACGGTCGCCGACGCTCCTGCCACGCAATCGCCCAGACGACACGCCCGCGGCGCCTTGGCGGCACTCGAAGCGAGCTGGGGGGCGACAGGAAGAGCGACAGACTTCACGATTGGTCTAGTTGAGAATGATTCTCATGGCTTCCAAAGAACAATACACCACCAGTCCGAACTCGGCCAGTGCAACTGAGCAGAATGCCGACTGAT
>JANMWU010000888.1:0-1852 GCA_031380785.1 Gemmatimonadaceae bacterium | reverse complement strand
ATTGCGCGCGGTGCTGGCCGTCTCGTTCGCGCGAATTCACTGGCAGAACCTGGCCAATTTCGGGGTGCTCGCGCTCGAGTTCGCGGATGCGGCCGATCACGATCGCATTCAGCAGGGTGATGTACTCACGCTGGCCGGCATCCGTGAGGCGCTCGTGGCCGGAACGGAGATCCGTGTGCGCAACGAGACCCGCAATGAGGTCTTCACCGTGCGGAACGGTCTCTCGACGCGGCAGGTCGACATGCTCCTCGTGGGTGGTCTCATTCCGTGGCTGCGCGGGCGGAGAGCGCGTGACGCCGGCGATCACAACGAACTCAGATAGGGCACGCACGGTTTCATTGCTTGCGGCTGCCTCCTGCGTAACAGCGAGCCGTGAATTTGTCGGGCGGCCGGGTGTATGCGGAGATCGGGCGCGGGCGACGCTGTGCGCACTGTGTGCGTCTTCGAAAGGCATGCCATCGTAGCGTTGCGAACTATCGGTCGGCCCGCTCGCAGCAGAAGCCAGCGATGGACTTCAACGACACACATCTCGGTCGTCTCGGCCGCAGCGCCACACCAGCCTGACTGCCGACAACGCTCAAGACATCCGACGAAGCGATACTCGTCGCCGCGCGCGCGATCCTCGAAGGAACCGGTATCGCATCGTTCTCACTCTATGATGTCGCGGCGGCAGTCGGCGTCAGAACGCCGTCACTCTACAAGCGGATCACCGACCGGGCCGCGCCGCTGTTGACGCTCGAGCAGCGCGGCTTTGCGGAACTCGACGAACTGATGCGGGCGGCGGCGGACGATTCAGATCCGGTGCTGGCGATGGCGCACGCCTATCGACACCTGGCGATCACGTCGCCGCAGCTGTGCGCGCGATCGCGTGACGACACGGCAGAGCGTCGGAACGCCTGACAACCAACGACTGGTAGTATCGCGTGGTGCATCCGCGTGGTCGCGCACGGCGATGCCTGCGATAACCGCCGCACGATGTTTCAGCCCCCGCATCACGAACACACACGATGCTGAGATGGCACTCTACTAATATTATACTGCTACAAACACGAAAGCGAGATGGCGTGTACTGACCGGTACCGCCGGCGCGCTCTCGGCATGTGGCAATTCGCGCACCGCTCCACTCGTTGCCGCCGCGGTTTCCGAAGGCAGCGGCCACTCGCAGGCCGTGACGGTCGGAACCGCGACCGCAAATCCATTGACAGTGCCTGTGTTCGCGTCGTCTGGCGCGGCCGGTACGGATATCGTGGCCGCGACCGTCGCTGAGCTCCCGGCGCCGGTAAATTTCACGATGATGGCAAATCCGTCGGCGGACAGCACCACATCCAGCGGCAACTGATCCACCGATCGCACGACGCGGGCTCGAGAGGCTGAACTCCGCCAGAACGCGTGTGTCGCTCAGTTGCGGCGACGCGCGCATGGTGCGCGGGGAACGTCTGTCTGGCGTGTGACGGCTCTTGCGCGTGCACGCCGCGCTGCCGACGATTATCGATGCCTTGCCCTGCCTTCTTTCGCGCGGCGCGCCTTGCGCCCTCTCTGCTGCTGATTGTCCCTGCCGCCTTCGCACAGTCAGCCGCTTCGGTTTGGCCCGATCGCGCTATCCGCCGCGACATTCCGCTCACCGACGCCATTCGCGCCGCGCACGCCGCTGGCACGCGTGACTCCAGCGGACGGCCCGGTGCGAAGTACTGGCAGCTGCGCACCGACTACTCAATTCAGGTACGTCTCGACGTGCCCACGCAGCGACTGAGCGGACGCGAGACGATCACACTCGTCAATCGCAGCCCCGATTCGCTGACGCAGATCGTGCTGCGGCTCGATGCGAACCACTTCATTGGCACCAATCCCCGCG